>JAILEN010000125.1 GCA_024687655.1 Lachnospiraceae bacterium
ACTATTATGAGGCTGTTCCGGGTGACGGATCGGGAGTTATGTACGGGAGTACCTTCTCACCCTGGAAAGACGGAAATAAGGTGGAGTGATATGTGTGTAGCATTGCCGGGAACGGTAGTAGAAGTAGATAATGAAGTAAAGACCGCAGTGGTGGATTTCTCCGGCAACCGGGTGACGGCGGCATCGGGGCTTATTAATGTGGTGCCCGGAGACCGTGTGCTGGTGCATGCGGGATGCATCCTGCAAAAGGTGTCCCAGTCCGAAGCAGATGAGCTGGAGTCACTTTTAACAGAGCTTTCCTTGGAATGACAGCGTTATTTTGGGACTATAGCTTATTGCACCCAAAAGCCTGTTGTGGTACTATGTTTCAGATATTGTAACCCAGCCGGGGAAAACTCCCTGGATGAGTTAAAGCCGCCGGCGGGATGCACACAGATTTGCAGAGGAAGACCGCTAAAGCGGTCGCAAATCTGGCGCCAAGTCCGCCAGGGGGCGGACTTGAACAAATTATTGAGGAGAAAAGGAGATCGAAAAATGAAGAATTCAAAGCGGATACTGTCAGTTGTTTTGGCAGCAATACTCGGAGTATCACTTTTGGCAGGATGCTCAGGATCAAAGAGCGGCGGTTCATTTAAGACTGTACAGTCAGGCAAGCTTGTAATGGCTACCAACGCCGCATTCCCTCCTTATGAGTACGTGGAGGGCAGCGACTACATGGGGATCGACGTGGAGATCGCAGGAGAGATCGCCAAAAAGCTGGGACTGGAGCTGGTGATCGAGGATGTGGATTTTGATTCCATCATTGCCGGCGTTCAGAGCGGCAAGTACGACATGGGCATGGCAGGCATGACTGTCACAGACGAGAGAAAGCAGAGCGTCAATTTCTCTGAAACCTATGCCAATGGTATCCAGGCCATCATAGTTCCTGAGGACAGTGCCATCGCTTCAGTGGATGATCTCAGCAGTGATACGAGTATCGGTGTCCAGCAGGGAACCACCGGCGATATCTATGCCAGTGATGATTACGGCGAGGATGCCATCACCAGATTCAAGACAGGAACTGATGCGGTTCAGGCACTTACCACAGGCAAGATCGACTGTGTAATCATCGACAACGAACCTGCCAAGGCATATGTTGCAGCAAACGAGGGTCTGAAGGTCCTTGACACAACCTATGTGGAAGAGGAATATGCCATCTGCATTGCCAAGGACAATGAGAAGCTTTTGGATGCCATAAATTCAGCGTTAAAGGACCTGAAGTCAGACGGCACGGTGGACTCCATCGTAGAAAAATACATTCCGACAGAAGGCTAAAGCCAAAATGAGTACGAAGACCTCGGCTAACGAGGTCTTCTTTATGAGATATTCGATTCGTAAAGGGGAAGATCCATGTTTGATAGAATAAAAGCTGATTTTATTCTGAATTTTGTAGAGAGCGACAGATGGCTGATGATATTAAAGGGTGTTGTGGCGACCCTGGAGATCACCTCCGTAGCCCTGGTCATCGGCGTGGTCATCGGCGTGATCATCGCCGCAGTGCGTTCTACCTATGATAAAAACGGAGAGGACATGAAAAGGCGGGGCGGTGCATCCTACCATCTTTTGCATGCCGCTAATACCGTGTGCAGACTGTATCTTACTGTGATCAGAGGTACGCCTACGGTGGTTCAGCTTTTGATAGCCTACTTCATCATTTTTGCCTCATCCAACAATGATATCCTGGTGGCCATGATCGCCTTCGGTATCAATTCCGGAGCCTATGTGGCGGAGATCATCAGAGGCGGTATCATGTCCATAGATGAGGGACAGTTTGAGGCAGGCAGATCATTGGGACTAAACTATTACATGACCATGAGATATGTGGTGGTGCCCCAGGTCATTAAAAATGTGCTGCCGGCACTTTTCAACGAGTTCATCGTGCTTATAAAAGAAACCTCCGTGGCAGGCTATATCGGCGTAGAGGATCTGACAAAAATGGGAGATCTGATCCGAAGCCGTACCTATTCTGCCTTTATGCCCCTTCTGGCAGTGGCTGCCATCTACCTGATCATGGTGATGGGACTGACTGCCCTGGATACGCGTCTTGAAAGGAGGCTTCGCAGAAATGAAAGATGAGTCATATTTGATAAGAGTTGAGGACCTCCACAAGCATTACAGGGATCATACCATCCATGCTCTGGACGGCGTCTCAATAAATATAAAAAAGGGTGAGGTGGTCTGTATCATTGGTCCCTCCGGATCGGGAAAGTCCACTCTGCTTAGGAGTTTAAACCTTATGGAGATGCCCTCATCCGGTCATATTTTTGTGGATGATGTGGACATTACAGATCCTAAGATCGATATCAATCTCCACAGGCAGAAGATGGGCATGGTGTTCCAGCACTTCAATCTTTTCCCCAACATGACGGTGCAAAAAAACATGACCATAGCCCCGGAAAAGGTACTGAAGAAAAACCCCGATGAGGCAAAGAAACAGGCCTTGGCACTTTTGGAGAGGGTGGGGCTTTCAGACCGTGCCGATGCATACCCGGACCAGCTCTCCGGCGGGCAGAAGCAGCGTATCGCCATCGTGCGTGCGCTGATGATGGAGCCTGAAGTCATGCTCTTTGACGAGCCTACCTCAGCACTGGATCCCGAGATGGTGGGAGAGGTTTTGGATGTTATGAAGGAGCTGGCAAAGGAGGGTATGACCATGGTGGTGGTGACCCATGAGATGGGCTTTGCCCGTGAGGTGGCGGAGCGTATAGTCTTTATGGATTCCGGAAAGATCATCGAGACGGGTACCCCCGAGGAGATATTTGAGTCACCAAAAAGCGAACGTCTTCAGAGCTTTTTGGCCAAGGTGCTATGATCACATTAGAAGAGATAAAAGAATATTTAAAAACCTACGACGGTGATGACATCAACATCATGGAGGTCTGCGGTTCCCACACGGATGCTATCTCAAAAAATGGCATCCCTCAGATGCTGTCGAAAAAGATACATCTGCTGTCGGGACCGGGCTGTCCTGTGTGTGTCACACCGTCTTCATACATCGACCGGCTCATAGAGCTTTCAAAGGAGCCGGATACCGTCATCGCCACCTTTGGGGATCTGATCCGTGTGCCGGGAAGCGAAAAGAGCCTTTCCGATGCGAAGGGAGAGGGCGCCCAGGTGCTGATGGTCTATTCTCCCCTTGATATTATCCGTCATGCGAAGGAGCATCCCGAAAAGACATATGTCTTTGCAGCGGTGGGCTTTGAGACCACCACCCCTGTGTATGCTACCCTGATGGATCGCCTGATAGATGAGGATATAAAAAATGTGAAGCTCCTTACGGCCATAAAGACCATGCCTCAGGTGATAGATCATCTTTTAAAAAACGGGGCGCCCATAGATGCTTTTATCGCACCGGGCCATGTCTCCGTTGTAACGGGCTATGGCATTTTTGAACCTATAGCCGAAAAGTATGGGATCCCCTTTGGAGTATCCGGTTTTCAGGGGAATGAATTGCTCATTGCCATATACGGCATAGTCCGCCACGTGGGAAGGGGAGTGGTGAAAAATTATTACCCCAGCGTGGTGACAAAGGCCGGCAATGAGACGGCAAATGAGATGGTAGATAAATACTTTGTGGCATCAGACGCCACATGGCGCGGCATGGGAGAGGTGCCCGGATCGGGACGCCTCATAGCTTCTCAGTACAGCCGCTTTGATGCCGGAAGCGCTGATCTGAACGAGGATCACAAGAAAAATGCAGCCTGCCGCTGTGATCAGATCCTCATGGGCAAAATGAAGCCCTACGAGTGTCCTCTTTTCGGTAAGGTGTGTACGCCCATGACTCCCCAGGGAGCCTGCATGGTCTCCACCGAGGGCAGCTGCTTTTCCTATCTGTCCAGCGGCAGACAGGACTGATCATATCACATAGTTATAGTCCACCGGGGCACCGGTGAGATCCGTCAGTTTTTTTCCATATAAGAAGTCTCTTGTCAGATTGTAAAAATCACTCCATAGTTGAATGGTCTGACATTCCGGCTCTCTGGGACATCCCTCAAAGCCGGGTGCCAGACAGGCCACGGGAGCCAGGGTCCCTTCCATAAGTTCGATTATCTCCCCTACGGTATATTCCTCAGCGTCACGGCAGAGCCTGTATCCGCCGCCCTTGCCGCTGACACCGGCGATGAGACCGCCGCTTACCATATCCTTAACTATTATCTCCAGATATTTTTTTGAAATATCCTGACGTGAAGCGATATCCTTAAGAGGGATGTAGCTTCCATCGTTGTGCTCTGCCAGATCGATCATCACTCTCAGAGCATATCTTCCTTTA
>JAILEN010000144.1 GCA_024687655.1 Lachnospiraceae bacterium
GGGAGGACAAAAGCAGAGGGTTGCCATAGCAAGAGCGCTGGCTACAAACCCGGAGATCCTTTTATGCGACGAGGCAACCAGTGCGCTGGATCCCCAGACTACCGCGTCCATTTTGTCCCTGATCAGTGAGATCAATAAAAAGCTGGGGATAACAGTGGTAGTGATCACCCATCAGATGTCAGTGGTCACAAATATATGTAACAAAGTGGCAATAATCGATAACGGCAGGCTGGTGGAAGAGGGATCCGTGGACAGTATCTTTGCCGATCCCAGGTCAGATGCCGCCAGGGAGCTTTTGTCAGGCAAAAGGCAGGCTTACAAGCCGCTTAGCAGTCTGGATTCGGGGAGGAAGATCCGTATAGTTTTCAAAGAAAACTCGGCCTATGAGCCGGTGATAGCAAACCTCATTTTAAAATTCCAGACGGCAATAAATATCCTCAAGGCCGACACCAGGAATGTGGGAGGAAAGGCCATAGGCGAAATGATACTGGGACTGCCTGAGGATGAGAAAAAACAGGAAGATATAATACAGGAACTGACAGACAGGGGGCTTACCGTAACGGAGGATTTTGAAAATGAATGAAGAAGTCATAAGCATGATAATCAAAGGCATAGGAGAAACACTTTATATGACACTCGGCTCCGTGATCATCGGCTATGTGATCGGACTGCCTCTGGGGATCCTTCTTTATGTTACGGGGGATAAGGGCCTCAGACCGGTGGCTCCGGTATATCGTGTTCTGGATTTTATATGCAATATTATCCGCAGTATCCCTTTTTTGATCCTGCTCATCCTTTTGATCCCCTTTACCAGGATGATAGTGGGACAAAGCTACGGCTCAACCGCCACCATAGTTCCACTTGTGGTGTGCGCTGCGCCCTATATAGCAAGGGTGGTGGAGTCTTCTCTTACTGAGGTGGATGCGGGAGTCATAGAGGCTGCAAAGTCCATGGGGGCAAGCAATATCCAGGTGATCACAAAGGTGCTTCTGGTAGAAGCCAGGACATCGCTCATAACGGGCTTTACCATTACCACGGGACTGCTTTTGGGTTACTCGGCCATGTCGGGAACGGTAGGCGGAGGAGGACTGGGGGATATCGCTGTCAGATACGGCTATTACAGATGGCAGGCAGATATCATGATCATTACGGTGATACTTTTGATCGTCATTTTCCAGATCATCCAGAATCTGGGAACCTGGGTGGCGGCACGTTCGGATCACAGAAAGAGATAAAGCATGGATACTGAAGTATTAAGCTCATATCTGCCCCTGTATGTTGAGGCATTTTTTCTGACCCTTAAGATAGGATGGCTGGGTATATTTCTGTCATTTGTACTTGGGGTGGCATCCGCTTTTATCATACATTTTAAAATACCCGTGCTTTCGGCAGTGTTTGGCGCATATGTTGAGATCTTCAGAAATACGCCACTTTTGATCCAGCTGTTTTTCATATACTTCGGGCTCCCCAAGGCCGGGATCAGCCTGTCTGCCGAACTGTGTGGGATCATAGGTTTGGGACTTTTGGGCGGAAGCTACATGTCGGAAGCCATACGCAGCGGACTTGATGCGGTGTCATCTGCTCAGACGGAAAGTGCACTGGCTCTGGGAATGAAAAAGACGGAAGTTTTCACTCTTGTGGTATTTCCGGAAGCACTGACCCTCAGCGTTCCGGCAATAGTGGCGAATGTCATCTTCCTTTTAAAGGAGACAAGCGTGTTTTCCGCCATCAGTCTCATGGACCTGATGTTTACGGCCAAGGATCTTATAGGGCTTTATTACGATACCACCGAGGCGCTGGTTTTGCTGGTGATGTTTTATATGGTGATGCTTTTGCCGGTGTCATTTGTCGGCAGCGTGGTGGAGAAAAAAGCAGGAGCAGGCATGTTCGGAGAGTAAAATGGGATTTGAAGTTTTGTTAAAGGGCAGCAACCTGATAAGGCTTTTGGAAGGACTTGCGGTTGCGCTGAAGATCAGCCTTATATCTGTTGCCATCAGTATAGTATTGGGGACTATTCTGGGCGTGATAATGTCCATGGATAATAAGGTCATAAAAGGGATAACCAGGGTATATCTTGAGATAGTCCGGATAATGCCACAGTTGGTGCTTTTATTCATCGTCTACTTCGGTGCCACCAAGGTTATGGGAATAAACATCTCGGCAGAGGCCTCATCGGTGATAGTGTTTTCCTTTTGGGGAATTGCAGAGATGTCTGATCTGGTAAGAGGTGCGTTAAAGGGTATTCCTGCCATACAGTATGAAAGCGGGATTGCCCTGGGACTGAGTCCGGTTCAGACAAACATCTATGTGATCATCCCCCAGGTGATAAGGAGGCTGATACCGCTTTCCATCAATCTTATTACCAGAATGATTAAAACCACCAGCCTGATCATGATGATAGGGATAGTGGAGGTTTTAAAGGTGGGACAGCAGATAATTGAGGCAAACAGGAACAGTTCGCCCAATGCCGCCTTTGGTGTGTTTTTGACAATATTTGTTCTGTACTTTATCGCATGCTGGCCGATCAGCAGGTTTTCAAAGTATTTGGAAAGGAAATGGGAGACCTGATCATGGAAGAGATCTTAAGCGTTAAAAATATCAGGAAAAGCTATGGGGATATAACTGTACTGGATGATGTGAGCCTTAATGTCAGCACCGGTGAGGTTGTGGTCATAGTGGGTCCCTCCGGTTGCGGTAAGAGCACCTTTTTAAGATGTCTGAATGGCCTTGAAGAAATACAGGAGGGTCAGGTGATCCTGGACGGCAAGGTGATCGATACCGAAAAAGACGATCTTTTCAGTATCAGGGAGAGGATAGGAATGGTTTTCCAAAGCTATGAGCTGTTTCCTCATCTTTCCGTTATGCAGAATCTTTTGCTTGCCCCTGTAAAGGTGAAAAAAAGAAATAAAAAGGAAGCGGAGGCACAGGCACAGGAGCTTCTTGAGAGAGTGGGGCTTTTGTCAAAAAAGGACAGCTTTCCCAGACAGCTTTCAGGTGGGCAGAAGCAGAGGGTAGCCATCATACGGGCCCTGATGATGCATCCGGAGATACTGCTTTTGGATGAGATCACGGCAGCACTGGATCCGGAAATGGTGCGTGAGGTGCTGGAAGTGGTTTTGGATCTTGCAAAGGAAGGCAGGACCATGATAATAGTCACCCATGAGCTGGCCTTTGCGAGAGCCGTGGCAGACAGGATGATCTTTATCGATGGCGGGAAGATCGTTGAGGAAGGGACGCCGGAGGAGTTCTTCGATGATCCGAAGACAGACAGACTGAAAAGGTTTTTACATTCGTTTTTATATGAGGATTGATGAATGACTCGGATAGAGGATGTGATACGGGAATATGCATAAAAAAGACAGGGGACTGAACATGTGCCCCTGTCTTTTAAATCATATGAATGTCTTGTGTTATTTACTGTTTTGAACTTCCCTGATCAGGTCGTAATTGGCATCATTTCCTTCAACAAAGCCCGTAACAGGTGTATTGAGTCCGGTGAAATCATTGAACTCCACAAAGGCCTTTCCGATCTTTTCCAAAAGCTCAGGCGACAGTCTCTTGGAGAAAGCGATGGCATCCTTTTGGATGTTGCCGGTCTTGGATATTATCTTGATTAGGTTTTCAGGCAGACAAAAAAAAACCCGCCAAGCTTTCTGGTATTAACATAATATCATGGGATATTTAATGATTTTGGATGACAAAATCCACTTATGAAAAAAGGTGTTTATGGGTGTTCTGTATTGGGGATTTGTGATATGCTGTATGGATGGCAAACATAACATTTACTGGCAATTGCCTGGAGGACTGATCATGAGAAAGCACTACCTGGATAACATCAGATGGATAACGGTTGTGATCGTGGTCATATACCACGTGATATATATGTACAATGCTGAAGGGATCGTCGGTGTGGTCGGGAAGATCACAGATCTTGAGGTTCAGTATTACGATGTATTCCAGTATGCCGTGTTTCCGTGGTTTATGGCACTCTTGTTCATGGTATCCGGGATAAGCTCGCGGCTCTATCTTGAAAAGCATACTCACAGAGAGTTCATAAAAAGCAGGACGACTAAGCTTCTTGTCCCCAGTACGGTGGGTTTGATCGCGTTTCAGTTTTTGCAGGGCTATGTTAATGCATCCCTGGGAGGAGCCTTCGAGAGTAACCCGGACGTCCCGGCAGTGGCGAAGCTTTTCATATGCCTTTTAAGCGGTATAGGAGTATTATGGTATATCCAGCTTCTGTGGCTGTTTTCCATGGCTTTAGTACCGATCATCAACATGGAAAAGGACCGTCTGTGGAACGCATGTAAAAAGGTAAATCTTCCTGTCCTTATTGCTCTTGTGATGCCGTTTTTCGGGTCGGCTCAGATACTAAATACGCCTATAATCTGTGTATACAGGTTCGGACTGTATTTCTTTGCCTTTCTTTTGGGTTATTTCGTGTTTTCACATGATGAGGTGGTGGAGGTACTAAAAAGGTGGTTTTTGATTTTTGCCATTCCTGCAGTGGTCTGCGGGACGGCGTTTTGCATACGGTATTTTGGCGAGGGCTATGCGGACAAGCCGGTGAACCGTACCGTGCTTTTTGCAGCCTTCAGTTATTTTGCCTGCCTGGCTATAATTGGCGGTATGGCAAAATACTGTGATATGAGCAACTCTTTTACGGAATGGATGAGCAAAAGGAGCTTTGGGCTTTACGTATTCCATTATCTGGGGATCTCTTCCGTGGGACTGTTCCTGGGGAGGCCTGGCATACTCCCGCCTGCTGTGATATACTTGTTAAGCCTCGTTGCGGGCTTTGTGGGAGGATATGTTTTATATGAGATAATATCGAGGATACCATACTACAGATGGGCGGTTCTCGGGATAAAAGAGGAGAAAAAGGGGGATATGGAATGAAGGAGATCAGATTAAACAATGGTGTCACAATACCTCAGATAGGGTTTGGCACCTACAAGGCGACCACAGCAGACGGCTATGAGGTGGTGCTTGACGCCATCCGGTCCGGATATCGTCATCTGGACACGGCGGCGCTGTATGAAAATGAAGAGGATGTGGGGCGGGCAGTCCGTGAAAGCGGGATCCCACGGGATGAGTTTTTCATAACCTCCAAGCTGGCCAGATATGCCCTGGGATATGAGAATACAAAGCGTGAATTTGAGGCTTCTTTAAAAAAGCTGGGGATGGAATATATAGATCTGTATCTGATCCACTGGCCCAGACCGGATTATGGGGATCACGATTTTGACAACTGGGAGAAGCTTGACATGGAAAGCTGGCGCGCCATGGAGGAGCTCTATGAAGAGGGGCGGATCCGCGCTATCGGCGTGAGCAATTTTTTACCACATCATCTGGAGAACCTGATGAAAAATTCCAGGGTCACACCTGCGATCAACCAGCTGGAACTGCACCCGGGCTATCTGCAAAAGGAGGCTGTCGACTTCAGCAGAGATCATGGTATAGAGATAGAAGCCTGGAGCCCCATTGGCAGGGCGCGGCTGATGAATGAACCGCTGCTCATTGAGATATCGGAAAAGTATGGCATATCAGTAGCACGGCTTTGCCTGTGCTTTGACCTGCAAAGCGGTTTTATCATTCTGCCAAAGTCAACCCACCGAGAGCGGATGGAGGAAAACCTGAGGGCTGATGAGATAAACATAGAAGAGGAAGATATGCAAAGGATCATGTCTATGCATCAGGCAGGTTGGAGCGGAGAGCACCCCGACCGTGAAACCATTAAACCATAACAAGGATAAGGGGGACATCCCAACAGGTAAAGATACCATGAGCAGGACTAAGAACGGCATGGACATGATCAACGGATCCATTGCCGACAAGATCATAAAATTTGCCATTCCCCTTGCTATAACAGGGATATTGCAGCAGGTTTTTAATGCTATGGATGTGATGATCGTAGGCCGGTATGCCAGCAAAAATGCCATGGCAGCAGTGGGCTGTAATGCACCGGTCATCGGTCTTATGATCAATCTATTCATCGGCATTTCCCTTGGCGCCAATGTCACCATAGCCAGATACATCGGACAGGTCAGGCATAAGGATGTTAAAAAGGCTGTCCATACCGCCATCATAATAGGCGTTATTTCCGGGTTTCTGGTTGCTTTTCTGGGGCTTGTGGTATCCCGTCCGCTTCTTACGCTGATGGGAGTGCCACAGGAAGTGTTTCCCATGGCGCTGATATATCTGAGGATATACCTTATGGGTATGCCAGTCATACTTTTGTATAATTTTGAGGCGGCCATATTCAGATCCTGTGGTGATACGAGGACCCCTTTGTTTTGCCTGATCATTGCAGGGACCTTGAATGTGATGCTGAACCTGTTCTTTGTACGCATCCTTCACATGGATGCTGACGGTGTTGCCATTGCGACTGTTGCGTCCAACATGGTCAGCGCAGGGATAATGTTTGTTATCCTGCTTCGGACAAAGAGTGTTGTCCGTGTTGATTTTAAGTCTTTCAGGATCGATCCCCATATCTTCAGAGTGATGATAAGGATTGGTGTCCCTGCAGGAGTGCAGGCCATGGTCTTTTCCTTTTCAAACATGATAATACAGTCTGCCATAAACAGTCTCGGAGCCGATATCATGGCAGCGTCATCGGCAGCCTTTAACATTGAGATATTCACATATTATATCGTAAATGCCTTTGGGCAGGCCTGTACCACCTTTACCGGCCAAAACTATGGTGCAAAAAAGATCGACCGGTGCAAAAAAGTGGCCAGGTATTCCTTTATGATGGATCTTGTCTCGACTTTGGCGATGTCAGCGCTGATCTTTGTTTTTGCTGACAAGCTTGTCTTTTTATTTAATGAGGATCCGGCGGTCATATCTTACGGGGCGATCAGAGTCAGATATATTATGGCATTTTATCTTGTAAATATGTCGATAGAGATCATCTCCGGTATCCTCCGTGGCTACGGTAATTCCCTCGCACCGGCCATTATAGCATTTGCCGGGATCTGCGGGACCAGGATAGCGTGGGTATATACCGTGTTTTTGGCCCATCCTACATTCCAGACACTTTTGTCGTGCTATCCCATAAGCTGGGCTGTAACCGCATCTATTCTGCTGATATATTACATTTTCTATATTAAAAAAATGAGGAGAGGTTTTGATCTATGAACTCAGGTATGCAGAAAAAGGGAGAGAGGCATGGAATGAAACAAAAAATATTTACTGTTTTAAAAGTGATTGGAATTGCCATTGTTTCCCTGACAGCTATTATTTTAGTGGCACATTTCATCGGCAGAATGATCAACAACAGAACCCCTGATGGTGGCATAAATGAATCAATGTATGCAGATATTAATGGCACGAAGCAGTGGATAAACATCTACGGACAGGACAGGGACAATCCCGTACTGCTTTATCTTCACGGCGGTCCGGGTTCTGCAACGAGTATTATCGATTATGCGTTTACCAGAAAATGGAGTGACGTCTATACGGTAGTAACCTGGGATCAGCGCGGCTGCGGAAAGAGTTACGCCACGTCAAAGACGGATACCATTACTTCGGACATCATGATGCAGGATGGTAAGGAAATGACCGAATTTCTGCTTGACTATTTGAACGTGGAGAAGATCACTCTGCTTGGCCATTCGTGGGGCTCGCTGTATGGCGCAAACCTGGCTCTTGAGTATCCAGAATACTACGAAGCATTTATCGGCACAGGACAGTTCATCGACCCTAGAGAGAATGAACAGAGGCTTTACGATGCGGCTCAAAAATGGTGCGAGGGTGACGAAGAGGGAAAGGCTATACTTGCAAAATGGTCTCCGGACAGCGAGGACTCCATAGAAGCCCTGCAGGCAAGAAATGAGATCATGGAAAGATACGGCTATGGCATGATGAAAGACGGCACGGACTACAACGTTTTTGCTACGGTGCTCTTTAACCCGAACTATACGATAAAGGATCTCATCGGATATCTTAAAAACAGCGGCAGGGAGTTTGAACCGTATCTGCCATTTTTCACAGGCGACATGTCAAGACTGTCACTGCTAGGTAAATACGATTATAAAGTGCCTTACTACAATATAGACGGCGACATGGATTATCAGACAAACTATCAGCTTGCCTGTGAATACTTCGACAGGGTGAACGCTCCTGAAAAAGAAATGTTCGTGATGGAAAATGCGACTCACGGCCTGCTTGAATCACGTTCGATAGAATTCTCGGAGATAATACATGAGATAGCAAAAAAGCGGGGATACCACCTTGCATTATGCTATGGTCAGGCAGAGCAATGTAAAAATGGCTCATAAAAATGATATTGGATAGATTTCAGGATAAATTGCGACAGGGAGTAGTATTATAATGCAGAGAATAAAAAGATTATTACACAATATTTTTATCGCTGTCGGCTTCGGAACGATGGTATATGTGATTATGCTGCTTTTGGATAAGGGACTAAATGATACTATGCAGTCAGTATTGACGTGGGTATTTGCCTCTGTTTTGTATACTTATCGCGGAGGTGATGAGGTTAGAAAGAAAATATGATAGTTTACAGACCGATGACAATCAATGATTATGAAGCCGCGTACGATCTTTGGATTGTATGTGGAAACGGGTTGAATAATAAAGATGATTCTCGTGAAGGAATCGAAAAATATCTTAAAAGAAATCCCAACATGTCTTATGTGGCGGTACTTGATGGAGAGATCGTCGGAGTTATTCTTTGCGGACATGACGGAAGAAGAGGGATAATCCAGCATGCATGCGTCTCACCGGGTTACAGGCGAATGGGGATAGGAAAGAAGCTCGTTGATATTGCTCTTGAAGCGCTTAAGAAGGAGGGGATCAACAAGGTTCTTCTTGTTGCATTCAAAAAGAACGAAGGAGGAAATGAGTTTTGGGAATCACAGGGCTTTACGCTTCGTGAAGATTTGAATTACAGGAACAAAGCACTTGCCGAAATGATCCGAATCGATCCGGAATATTTGAAGCAATGATTTTTTATACCTATTGGCTGAATATATGAACATATTATTGAGCTTGGGAAGAAGCCGGTTTGGGCTCATTCGACTTCGAATAAGGGCTCTATGGATACCGCGCTTAAATGCGGGTTTGTCAGGAATAGGATAAACACTGTGATCCGGAAGAAATAAGGAGTATTATGAATGGGGTTTGGTTTTCTTGGTATAGAAAATCAACAGGAAAGCAGGCTAAAACATGAGAAAAACAACAAAACTGACGCTTTTTATACTGATTTCTTTTTTGCTGCCTATGGCAGCTTTGTTTCTTCAAAGCAGGATTACGAATGATAATGTCAACTTGTTGCTTTTCGGTGTGCAGGCGGCATCACCTTCGATAGCCGCGTTTGCAGTTCTCTTGTTAACTAAAGAAGTCCGGTCGCATTTTAAGGTTATCTATCAAAAGGGACATATAACTGCTGCGATAGTTGTTCCGATGCTGATAGCATCAATAACCATGCTGATCAGTAAATCAGTATATTGTATAGTTTTGGGAAAAGCATTTTCTCTGGGAAATATATCCGTGACCAAATGGCTGATCTTACTGTGGGCGTTAGTTGCAGAAGAATTGGGATGGAGAGGATATCTTGAGCCGTTCCTTCAGGAAATGAAGATCAATAAATGGGGCGTTCCATGTGTAGTAGGGATTATATGGAGTCTTTGGCATTACCATTATT
>JAILEN010000163.1 GCA_024687655.1 Lachnospiraceae bacterium
GGAAATGAGGGATACTCAGATTAAAGTAATCCCCCAAAAAAGTATTGAGATTCTTGAATGTCTCACTCAATAGTCCTTCCGCCCTTTCCTGACTTTGCCTTGTCCTGTGTCGTTATCTTTTTGATCTCCTTAGACTCCTCCGTAAGTCGGATCTTGGGAACAGCAGTAACATAATAGTAATACTCATCATCCTCAAACTGAACCTTCTGGGCTCTGTTGTAATCCAGATCCAGCACCAGATAGTTAGTAGCAAAGCCCACGGCCAGCGAGATGAGGTTGCCGCCGATGAGCCAGGGTATCTGTGAGGTGCGCGCCGTCAGAAGGTAGCCCGTCAAAAGGATGAGAAACTCCGCAACCACACCTACCGCCACGGCTATGAGCCATGAATGGGCGATGTTGAGATTGCGGATGAGATAAACCGCCAAAAACATCACCACCAGCGCGGTGAGATAAACGTAAAACATGAGGTTGGTGACCAGCCCCTCAGTCAAAAGATCCAGCACGGAAATGGAATCCTTGGAGTCCAGCAGCTGCGATGCATGGTCCTTGACGCTCTTTAGGTAATAGGAAATGGTGGCACCGCAGATGACCGTGGTGACCTCGTTCACATTTTCCAAAAGCCCGGACTCCAGCGGGAGCAGATACGGAACATGGAGCTGATACGCCACCGTCACTCCCGGCAGGTTCTGATAACCCCGCCCGTGATATACTCCGCAGAGCATATAGGATACCACAAAAAAGATAGCCGCAACCAATGCCACCGTCCTGGACAGTGACAAAAGCTCCAGTATCAGAAACGTCTCTACCACCAGGGCCATGGCGCTGATGGGTACCAGCGAACACAAAATGGCGATGACTATGTGCATCCACAGATGGGACAAAACCTCAGAATATCCGAAGCTCTTTGTGATGACCTCCAGGGCGATAAGTGTCATGACGCCCTTGAATATCCTGTCCACCCATACCTCGTGTGACATTATAAACTTTCTCATCTGCTCTCGCAGCTTCATGAAAAAAGTCAAATCAAATCCTCCATATCCTGCATGGATATCGTGGGAGACCGGTTCTCCTCTTCCTCTACATATATCTCCTCAAGCTCCCTGATGGACTTCATCCTGCGCTCCAGTGCCTCCCTGCCCACCTTGTACCGTCTGGCGGCACGCCGTCTGGTAAAAAATATATACAAAAACAGGTGGAACAGATATCCCAGCACTGCCAGTACGCCGATCAGAAGTACCAGGGTCTCATCTATATTTACTATGACGGAATTGAAAAGCACCGCCATGACTCCCAGGAAAATGGCCGCATAGGTAATAGTGCCTATGATAAATGCAACCACACCATAAGCACCCACATAGTCCTTTTTTGAAATGTTGGCCACGGGATAATAATATCTGGCATCATTTTTTTCATCCATGGCCATCCTGGTCATCTTGATGACACGCTTTTCACTGAGCATAATCCTATCTCTTAAAAAAGCCGCCGCAAGGTAAGGCGGCGGCTCGTTTTATCTCTTGAATCTCATCTTGTCCGACTCGTGCTGCTTCCTGGGCTCGAGAGCCGGTGCCTCAGGCTTTTTAAACGCCGATGTGAGATTGTTAGCCATACTGTTCTTGCACTTTTCACAATAGCGCCCTGTCCTTATGGGATCTCCGCAGTTCTCACATTCCAGCATGATGGGTGAGTCCTTGGAAAACTCAAGCCTCTCCTCTCTGACCCACTGGTTGATCTGCTGGACCGTCACCTCGCAATCATCGGAGATCTGCTGGATGTTGGCATGGGGATTTTCACGGATATAATCTCTGACCTTTTCAAAATCCTTTTCTGCAAGATCGCGACAAATGGGGCAAATAGCCGGCCCACCAAGGTAATTAAACATCCTGCCACAGTTTCTGCAGTTACGCACATCCATAAATCAAAACCCTCCCATACTAATCTGCTCCAACACAAATGCAAAACGAATATACACGGCAACCGATTCCCTCGGCCAATACCCTCGCCGCTTCGTCTATGGTGGTGCCGGTGGTATAAATATCATCAACCAACAACACGCACTTAAATTTTACACTACTTTTCCTTATTTTAAAAGCATTTTTGAGATTTTTTTGGCGATTTTGTCTGTCCAGGCCCTTTTGCGGCACGGTATTTTTGATTCTTTTTAAAAAATCCGCCTCCACAGGCACCGACATCAGCTCCGAAAGCGCTTTTGCAAACTCCTCTGCCTGGTTATATCCCCTCTGTCTTTTCTTTTTATCATACATGGGGATCGGCACTATCACATCAGCCCCGATCTGTCTGAGCCAGTCTCCCCTAAGCTCATAGGCCTGTCGTGCCAAAGTGGCAGCATAGACACGTCTCCCGGAATACTTGAGCCTGTACATGGCAGTCTTCATGGGTCCCGTGTAGATAAATGCGCTCCTGCCCTGGATAATGGTGCGGTCAGCATCCTCGCAGTCTCTGCACAGGTCTCTTTTTACCGAAACCACGGGCTTGCCGCACCTGAGGCACACCTTCCCCGACACCGGTCTGATCTGTGAAATACAGGTGTCGCAAAAGGTCTGTCCGCTGATGTGGCCGGGCAACAACCCGTCGCATCCGGGACATCTGGCAGGATACAGTATCCGCCTCGCCGCAGAAAAAAATGTCTCTTTCATCAAAAGCCTCCGTCCAATCCCGGAAGCTAGTGTGCCTGTTTTCAAATACCTCGACTTTTTACGCAGAATATTTTTCGATCCTGCAAGGAGTCTGATTGAGTCGATGCCGTAGCATCGGCGATTGAAGACGACGCAGCAGGGCGGGAAATAGACAAGTAATAAAGTCGACTTATTTGGAAACGGTCACACTCTATCCCTCTTGGTAAAAATCTTAGCACAACTTGGCTATTTAAGCAACTTACTGAAGTTTTCATCCTGGAAAAAGTCCGACATCTCATAGAAGAACAAAAGCTCCCCCGGCTTTTCCTCAGCCAGAAGCTGTTTAAAGGATGAATTATAATAACGCAAATCTATCATGATAATGTGACTGTAGCCCTGATACAGATAAGGGATGGCACTGTTGGCAAAGGAATCCTTGACCATGATCAGGGTATCCTCATTGCCCGATGCATGGTTTATTATATCCACCCGGCCGAAATTACCGCCGAAATATGCGGCGTACCGGTCCTTTTTATCCCAAAAGCTATCATCGTAAAGAGATCCCTTTTTGCCATCGATCAAAACCTCCGGCTCGTTTTCCACCTGGGGATAGCAGAAGTCCTCACCCCGGCAGGCTGCCAGCGGCGCCTTGGAATAAAGGGTTCCGAAAAAAGGCTTCTCCGATTCTATTACTTCATATCCGCCTGCCGGAGCAGCCATGCCCACCGACTGCAGGTACATCCCGGCCCCCTTCAGGGCGCCATAGGTGTTCCAGTGGTGATCCGTCAAAAAATACTCCTCAGGCGAAAATGCATCCGGCTCATATATCACCTGCGCATCAGATATCCCCGCCCTTATGGTCTCTATCACTGCCTCATCCTCATAGGTATAGGCCCCCTCAGGCAAAAGCTCTGCTGCCACCACAGAATTGGTAGGTGCCAGAAAAACGGTGGTCCGTATATGGGGATGCTCCTGTGCTATCTTTTCCGTGACCATGATGTTGGTGGCCAGCCTCTTTTCGGAAATATCAGCCTCCGTCACACATTCCAGATACCTGCCGTCAGTTCCGATATACACGCCACCGATCTGCCTCTCGCCCAAAAGATATCTGGCTCCGGTGGCAAGCTGCACAAAATAGTCCCTGCCCGTCATCTGATCGCCGGCAGCCTTTTCCACATCCCTTTGCACCTGTCCCGACAATATGCCGTCCACACTCACCTGGGGAAATGCAGTTAAAACCCTGTTTTCCATCTCTGAAAAAGATCTGGGAGTATGAAGCACACAAAGGCCTCCTCCCAACAGGAGAAAGCCTATAAATAAAACCGTATGGAGTCTGTGAAAACTACTTCGCATCTGCCGCCTCTATGCCGTCCATATACTCCGTAAACGCCGTCTCCGAAAGACCCCGCTTTTTACTGACGATGTAGCAGATCACCCGGCCCCGGCGCACCAGGGTGTAGTTGGTCACCAGCTCTACCTCCTCGGGAGAATACTCCGCCATGGTTCCCCTGCGGGTCTCCACATGCTTTACGATGGCCTCCATCACCTTGGCGTTATCAGCCTCTTTTTTTGTGGTCACAATGGCCACCTCGGGAGCCGTGCCGTCAGAGGCATAGGCGTAGTAGTAGCTGGACACCAGACCGTAGTCCGCATCGCAGAGTGTAGTAAAATTGAGCTCGGCGTTTTCATCCTTTGATGTGACCACTGTCATCTCGGGAAGGGATGTGTCCGCCTGTGTCAGAGCCTCGCCCACTGAGACCGCATCTGCCGTGGGACTCTTTTCCCCGCAGCCGAAAAGCCCCAGTGCCATGACCCCCGCCAAAAGTAATGCCGCTATCCTTTTCATATCATTCACCATCCTCATCTGCATAATAATCTGCTGAATTAACCTCGCTGCCCTTACCATCCGACTTGACGGTAACGGACTTGTCGCTCATATTGTCTGTATCCGGAACTGACATGTCGCCTTCCACTACCTCGCCGGCATTCATGTCCTCCCCCTCTTCGTATCCGCCGTAGGAGTAGGGATCGATGCCGATCTCAGTGCCGAAGGCCTGATTGATGGCATCAGTAAGGGCCTGTCGTCTCTCCTCAGACAGCCCCTGTGCAGCCTCGCTCATACCAGATCCGTCATAGGTCTCCACATAGAGTCCCAGGATGTAGCCGCGTGCCTCATCCTCGTTTAAGTACCAGGAACCGCTGACATATCCGTCGACGCCGCTGGCAGAAAGGGCTGACTGCAGCTGTGTCACAATGTAATCAGCCACAGGATAATCCTTTTCCGTAACCTTGTCAAACTGATAGAAAAATACCTTCTGCCCGTTATCAAAGCCCTTCTTGATATCTGCAGGCACTTCCTCTATCTGCTTCAGATCCTTTTTCTTCTGGTTGGCTGCGGTGTACTTGACGCCCTTGGCCTCAGGCAGAGCCGACTGATCCCAGTCATGTCCGAAAGATGCGGAAGCATCATTCATGTTGAAATTCCTGAAGCTTGGCTCCTTACCGGTCCCCGAAGCGTCACTGTATACATCCGTATGATACCACTCGCCGTCATCCAGCTGCACCAGATCCCAGGAATGATATTCATTGTGTACTATATGACAGTCCATGCCCAGCATGTTCATAAACAGTCTGAAGGTGGTAGCATATCCAACGCAGACTGCACCATGTCCGGAAAGCACTCCGTTGGGTGTAAACTGGTCGCCTCCCGACTGGGTGGGCAGCTTCACCGTAGTGCTGGCTCCCTGTCCGATGTTTTTCACCATCCAGGTGTAGATGGCCTCTTCCTTTTCGTAATTGGACATGCCATCCTTTATGACCTTGTCCACCACTTCCTTTGCCATCTTGAGAGTCTCCTTGTCCTGCTGGGACAGCTGGGACTCATCACCGGAAATATATGCGTCGGAGATAGCCTTGGTGCTCCTGATCTCGTACTGCTCTCCTACCTTGTATCCGTCCTCCTGGTAGGTGTTCTCCTGCTCCAGGGCCTCAGCCTCTTTCCTCTGCTGATCCGCCACATATGCAGTAACCTTCATATTCTCACTGAGCAGATATCCCTGTATCCCCAGGCTGCCCACCAGCATCAGTGCTATAAGCACCGGCAGCACCGGCCTGCGCTCCCTTTTCACTTTCAAAGAGCTCTGCTCGCTTTGTATCCTTTTCGATGTGTTCTCTTCTGTGTACTTCTGCATCATGTCTTCCTTTCCTGACGGCCCCAGCACGAGGAGTATGACAGACCTATTTCGACGACCTTTAAGCGAGAGCGTTCCGAGAATCCGTCGTACAGCCGTTAGGCAGACGACTTTAGGAGTATGCCTTACGGATGTTCGACTAGTCGAGGTAGAGCGGAGCTGGTCTCGAAATGGGTCTGTCATATCCTCGTGCGAAGATCGCTGTACTAACTGTAATATTGACTATAGTACAGTTTAGCATACCTTCCATTTTTTTGCAAGAGTTCTTTATGCGACCCCTGCTCCAAGATCTGCCCATTCTCCATATACAGTATCCGATCCGCATCCAAAATGGTGGAAAGCCGGTGCGCAACCACAAAGGTAGTCCTCCCCTCCATCATACGATGGAAAGCCGCCTGTATCATCTGCTCCGTCCTGGTATCAATGGAGGACGTAGCCTCGTCCAGTATCAGCATAGGAGGCAGGGAAACCATGAGCCTGGTAATACACAAAAGCTGCCGCTGCCCCTGGGACAGGGTCTTACCCTCCGCCCCTATCACGGTATCATATCTGTCTTTCAGCCTCCGGATAAAATCATGGGCCCTGGACTGCTTCGCCGCAGCCACTATCTCCTCATCCCCGGCCGACGGATCCGCCATCAGCATATTTTCCCGGATGGTGGCACTCTTAAGCCAGGTCTCCTGCAGCACCATCCCATATCTGCTCCTCACATATGCCAGGGGCAGCTCTCTGATATCCACCCCGTCCAAAAGGATGGCCCCCTCATCCACATCATAAAACCGCATCAGCAGATTGATGAGGGTGGTCTTGCCTGCCCCGGTGGGCCCCACTATGGCCACCCGCTCTCCGGGTGCCACGGACAGGTTGACGTCATGCATCAGCTTTTTATCCTTGTCGTAGGAAAAGCTGACGTTTCTAAACTCTATGCTGCCGGACAGTTCCGGGGGAGCGACCTTCTCTGTATCAAAAGCATCCTCCTCCCTCTCGCTGTCTATGATCTCAAAGAGCCTGCCTGCGCAGACTATGGCGTTTTGCATCTCGGCGATGACTCCGGTGATCTCGTTAAAGGGCTTGGTGTACTCCCTGGCATATCCCAAAAATGAAGTCACCGCACCCACGGTGATACCGCCGGATATGGCCAGAAGCGCGCCCGCCACCGCAACCGCCGCATATATGAGACTGTTTACAAAACGGGTGGAGGGGTTCACGGTTGAGGAATAAAACGTAGCCAGAAATGAACTCCTGCAGAGCTTCTCATTTTTTACATTAAACTCTTCCCTGGTCCGTCCGATATGGTCCAGCTGTATCAAAAGCCTCTGTCCCTCCACGGACTCTCCCAGATAGTCAGTCATCTGCGCCCGGTCCCCGGCCATCTCGGTAAAATACCTCTTTATCCTTTTGGCGATAAACGTGGCCAATGCCATGGACAGGGGCGTAAGAGCTATGACCAAAAGAGCTATCCCCAGATGTATGCGCAGCATGAATACTATGGTGCATATAATGGTAAGCACTCCCGTAAAGGCCTGTGTAAAGCCCAAAAGCAGTCCGTCGGAAAAACTGTCCGCATCCGCAGTGATACGGCTCACATAGTCACCCCGTGTCACCTTGTCCAGCCTGGACAGAGGCATATGCGCCATGGAGCGAAAGGCGTCCTGACGTATCTTTTTGGTGATACCGTAGACGATACGGTTGTTGTTCAGGTTCATGAAAAGCTGGGCAAGCAGTGTGGCTATAATTGCCATGATCATTTTAAAGAGCACCGCCTTCAAACCGAGGGCATCCACCTGACCGGTACCCACCATGGTGTCCACCGCCTCTCCCAGATAGACAGGGATCAAAAGGGTGGAGACCACCGTGGCTGCAGCCAGGACTAATGTGACGATGATCCTTAATGTATAAGGTTTTAATTCATGTATGATTCGTTTCATTTTTCCTCTAAAAGATCTTTCACGACTCTCAGGATTACCGATGTCATTCTGAGGGCGTATGAAGTTGACACCCTTCGCATGCCAACAACCGCCCAAAGAATCTTATGTCTCGGGGAACTGGGCATGGTATATCTCGCGGTACACCCCACATCCTTCCATCAGCTTTTCATGTGGCCCGTATCCCACCACGGCTCCGTCCTCCATCACCAGGATGTTATCGCATGACTTGCATGACGAAGCCCTCTGGGAAATGATTATCACCGCAGGATCCCAGGGCAGGGCTGCGATATTATCCAAAAGCTTCCTCTCCGTACCCAGATCCAGGGCGCTGCTGCTGTCATCCAGTA
>JAILEN010000047.1 GCA_024687655.1 Lachnospiraceae bacterium
CACAAATGCTTGCAATAGTGTTACAATGTTCATGAGAGTACCTCCTTGGTAAATGTTTTTTTTGTTCAATTCCATTATACCTTTTTTGGAGTGTACTCTCATTTTTTGTTCTTATTCAACTGACAAATTTTTTACGCCAACCTTTATGGCTGCTTTTTGTATGGTTGACGGCTTTACTGAAGTAGACTCAGTACTCCCTGCTGTGTCTGGTTAGCCTGAGCCAGGATGGACTGACCGGCTTGCTCAATTATGCTTTTTGCAGCATTGTCCACCATTTCCTTCGCTATATCCGTATCGCGGATACGGGACTCACTGTACTGTGTATTTTCGGCGGTGGTACGGTCTACTGCATATGCATGCTCCATACGATTCTGCATGGCTCCGAGATAGGCTCGCTTGTCGCTTACATAGTCCATCGCTCCATCCACTACATCCACGCTGGCGGTGGCGGTCGCAAAATCGTCCACATAGATTGAGTTTATACCCAGGTCATTATTGGTCATGACCGGGCGGTTAATGATAATCGCTTGTAGTGCTATGGATGATGACTGTATATGCAGATCATCTGCCTCTGTGTATGTTTTCTTGCCGACACTGTACCGCAGGGGAGGCATCTCACCGTTTTCATCTCTTGCTGTCGGTTCCCAAGTGGAGCGCTCTCCGCTTTTTACATTGAGGGTATTTTCATACAGATACAGCTTCGCGGGGTTTGACGTATTGTATGCGTACTGCTCATAATGCCCATCAAATGACAGCGAGGCTTTGGTCGCTTCAGTTATCCCTGCCACCAGCTTTGCTGCGCCTGATGGATCATCGGATATGCTGCTTAAATCTATCTGGATCAGCTTTGACTGACCGGTCTTTTCACCCCATGCCACTCCATTACCGGTAGTGTTGGGCAGTGAATAGCTGCCTGATGAATTGTCCACAAATTCCACGCTGTAGTGCACCCTGCATCCATGGGAACACACAGAGGAAAAACCCAGCCCGACCAGATCTGACTTATGAAAGGAGGATCCCATGCCGCTAAAATCCATATAAGAGCATGCATATGTGCCACCCTTTCGATAGCTGCCACCAACGCCGGCAGAGTCTTGCACATAAGTTTGATGCTCTGCTATCTGCACTCCTGATGACGAAGATTGTCTGGTAGTATAGCCGGAGGCCATGGCATTCCCCTCTCCATTGCCAGAGAGGCTTATCGTGGTCACAAAGATGGAGTGATCAATCTGCTGTCCTTTGTTGTCGTAACAGGGAGTATTATCCACACGAGGCTGTGATACCAGCGTGTTACCCTTTCTGGTAAATACATCCGGAGCTATTGTCACAGTCCCACCCTCAGGAACCGATCCGAAATCTGTGGTGAAAATAATGTCATCGTTAGGATTGGGACCGTATGTATTACTTGTAATCTTTTTCCCGTTGGAATCATAGTGCCACTCATTTAGCACGGCGCGGGGGTCGCTGTTTCCTGAGGTAACCCACCCATCCCCTGAAAGTGTCACACGATCAGCCAGATTGGATTCCGTAGTGATATTATCTCCGCCATTCTGGTTTAATACCGATACCAGACCGTAATTATTGCCCTCCACATACTCACTTCCGCCCCCGATGGGAATAGTATGACCAGGATCGGTGTATTCTATATATTCCAGCTTCTTTCTGAATACAGGCATGGTATTATAAGTAGTATCGTTAAAGATCCGATCTGTCTCCTGCTTGATCTCGTCGATTTCACTCTGTATTGCTCCACGATCCATCTCAGTATTGGTATCGTTTGCTGCCTGAACGGTGAGTTCCTTCATGCGTTCAAGCATTACATGGACTTCATTTAAGGCTCCCTCCGCTGTCTGCACAAGAGAAATACCATCCATGATATTATTGGATGCCTTGTCGAGTCCGCGTATATTCCATCTCATTTTTTCGGATATGGAAAGACCTGCAGCATCGTCTGCTGCGCGATTGATCTTATAGCCTGATGCGAGTTTTTCTGTAGATTTTGCCTTTTGTGTGCTTACTATATTGAGTTGTCTGCTGGTATTCATTGCCTGCAGATTGTGAGCAACGATATTCATGGTGCCAACACTCCCATATACTTCCATGTTGTATTATGCATCCATGCATATCAGCTTCCCTGCAATCTGCA
Source organism: Lachnospiraceae bacterium (assembly GCA_024687655.1). Classification (GTDB taxonomy): domain Bacteria; phylum Bacillota; class Clostridia; order Lachnospirales; family Lachnospiraceae; genus JAILEN01. The sequence goes on from JAILEN010000047.1 coordinate 2,147, forward strand.
TCCCTGCAAATTGGCTTCTACCCTATCTATCGGCAATATATGGGATTTCCTTATACTGATATCAATCAAAAAGGTAACTTTAGTGTGTAATTTCTTTATGTTTTGTGTTATGCTTTTGTGGTAAATTGAGAAAGTGCAATGGGTAGTTTATTGCACCTTAGCAACATGATCAAGTCAATCGGTATATTATAGATACTTTCCATCCCAGGGGTCTTAGGGAGGAGTGTTGTATGAGTGAATTTGGTGTATATGGAGTAGGCATCTCAAAGGATAAGAGCCTCACCGAAGAGCAAACGAAGAGGGTCAACGAGCAGGCGCAGCAGAGAAAAGAAGATATTATCCAGAGTGCGCAGGCGTACTATGACATGACGGATCAGGAGCAGGAGGAGATCCGGCTCGGCAAGACATATGTGGTACAGCAGAACGAGACGCCGGCGATTGTCGGGTTATCGGCACACCAGAAGAACAAGAAGTTAGGTAAAGTCCGGGAAGCAATCTCGGATAAGCTGAAGCGTGAAGCCTACGCGAAATATGATAAGGTGGTCATGTCCGATAAAGTGGAAGACAGGACCCTTGATTTTTATCATTCCAAAGGAGCTAATTTAAACCGCGCAGGTGATAATACATTGACCATCGAGGTGGGAGGCTCCGGATTTGAACAGATGAGAAAGGAACAATCCGGGTTGAAAGGACAGGGCGATGATCTGACAAAGCCCGGTGCCATGAATCGTTTTAAGCGTATCTACGGAGAGAGGGTGAAGAAGTTACGGGCTTTATCTGACGGCTTTGCATGACGAAAAGATCGAACTTTTATGGATGCATCTTTTTGATCCCGATATCACGACGGAGGAAAAAGGGCGTTTTATAAGTTACTGTATTAAGGCAGACCGGCCTCGCTGGGACCGGCCTTTAAAGGGTGCCTTTGTGGAGATCCCCGGTGATGAGGCATGGCCTGATGCCGTGGACGCCCTGAAGCTGGCGGGTATGGAGGCTGAAGTTTCGGGGAGTCATGTTTTTGAGTTTACCCTTTCACAGGTAAGTGGGACAGATGTACTGCAAAAAGCTGCTCCGCGAGCAAAATGCGTATCCCTTTTGGAGGTGGAAACAGCTCTTTTAGAGAAGTGTGAAAAACTCATATTGGAGGATGCCCGACCTACGCCGTTTCCTTTTTTCGTGGAATGGAGCCGTTATTTACCTGATATCAGTTTTATTTCCAT
>JAILEN010000208.1 GCA_024687655.1 Lachnospiraceae bacterium
GTCCGTCCACGCCGTCGATGGCCTCGTACTTGCTGCCAAAATAGGTCACGGCATCCACATCCTTGAGATAGCAGGCCTTTGCTTCCTCCACAGCCTTGGGATCATAGGCGTGGATCTTTGCGCCTCTTCCCACCAGGTCCTTTATGATGGTAACTGCCGGCGACTCACGCATATCATCTGTATCGGGCTTGAAGGCCAGTCCCCATACACCAAAGGTCTTGCCGCTTAGGTCATCCCCGAAATGAGAGCAGACCTTTTTAACAATGACACCCTTCTGGTCTGCATTCACATCCTCCACAGCCTGGAGTATCCGAGCCTTGTATCCGTTCTCCTCAGCTGTTTTTACCAGCGCCTGAACATCCTTGGGGAAACAACTGCCGCCATAACCGCATCCCGGATAAATAAACGATAAACCAATACGCCTGTCACTGCCGATACCCACACGGACCTTATTCACATCGGCGCCCACAGCTTCACATATATTGGATATCTCATTCATGAACGAGATTTTCGTAGCCAGCATGGAATTGGCAGCGTACTTTGTCATCTCCGCGCTCTTGATGTCCATGAGTATGAAATTGTCAGAGTTCATAAAATATGGCTTGTAAAGCTCTCTCATGGTATCCGCCGCATCCTCGTTATCCACACCAATGACTACGCGGTCCGGCTTCATGCAGTCAGCTACTGCAGAGCCCTCCTTCAAAAACTCGGGATTGGATATAACATCAAAAGTGAGCTGACTGCCCCTCTTTTTAAGCTCGCTTTGAATGGTCGCTCTTACCTTTTCTGCCGTGCCCACAGGGACCGTGGACTTGTCGATAACATACATATGGTGGGACATATTCTTTCCAATGGACTCTGCCACTGCCAGAACATACTGAAGATCCGCACTGCCATCCTCACCCATGGGGGTGCCTACTGCTATAAAACAGATATTGCAGACATCCAGCGCCTCCTTTATCTGGGTTGTAAAATGGAGGCTCTTCATCTCATAATTCTTCTGGACCATCTCGGTAAGTCCGGGCTCGTATATGGGAATAATACCCTTTTTAAGATTCTCTATTTTCTTTTCATCCACGTCCACGCACCAGACATCGTTACCCATGGATGAAAAACATGTGCCTGTCACCAGACCAACGTATCCTGTTCCTACTACTGCTACTTTCATTTACTATTCCTTCCTAATAATAAGATCCTTCGCTACGCTCAGGATGACATGCAAACTGCCGTCCATGTCATTCTGAGGGAATAGCCTGAGAATCTAAAAATCCCGCGAGCGATTTGCCCACGGGATATAGTATAACACACTTTATTGATAAAAGCGAATTACTTAAGAGTGATCTTAGCGCCCTCAGCCTCAAGCTTAGCCTTGATGTCCTCAGCCTCAGACTTGGAAGCAGCTTCCTTAAGTACCTTGGGAGCGCTGTCAACGAGATCCTTTGCCTCTTTAAGGCCAAGACCTGTAGCCTCACGAACGACCTTGATAACCTTAACCTTGTTGGGACCTACCTCAGTAAGCTCAACATCAAACTCGTCCTTCTCCTCAGCTGCTGCGCCTGCGTCACCGCCTGCTGCTGCAACTACTACACCTGCTGCTGCAGATACACCAAACTCCTCCTCACATGCCTTTACAAGGTCATTGAGCTCGAGTACGCTTAACTCTTTGATTGCTGCGATAAACTCGTCAGTTGTCATCTTTGCCATGATATTTTCCTCCTAATTATTATTCTTCACTGGCGGGAACTTCCTCTGCGGGAGCTTCCTCGGTTGCTGCGGGCTCTTCTGCGGGAGCCTCTGCTGTTTCTGCTGCAGGTACCTCTTCCTTAGCAGGCTCTTCTGCTGCAGGTGCCTCCTCTGCGGGAGCCTCTTCCTTTGCGGGTGCAGCCTCTGCTGCCGCCTCGCCACCGCCCTGCTCTGCGATCTGATTCAGGACGCGAGCAAGATTGGTGATAGGTGACTGCAGACTTCCAAGCAACTTGGAGAGCAGCTCCTCTCTTGAAGGAACAGCTGCAATCTGCTTCATCCCCTCAGCGTCATAGAGTGTACCCTCTACTACGCCGGCCTTGATCTCAAGTGCGGGTGCAGTCTTAGCAAACTTTGCAAGGATACGTGCGGGAGCTGTAGCATCCTCTTTGCCGATCGCGATAGCATTGGGACCCTCTAACTGGTCATTAAGCTGCTCGAAATCAGTATCCTTGAAGGCAAAGCGCATCATGGTGTTCTTGTACACCTTGTAGACAACACCAGCCTCACGCATCTCCTTACGGAGAGCTGTGTCCTGAGCAACGTTCAGTCCACGGTAATCCACTACGACTACAGATGCAGCGTCCTTGACCTGATCTGAGATCTCCTGGATCACAGGCTGTTTTAATTCTACCTTAGCCAAATCTTTTTCCTCCTTGTATTATTGTCATGATATCTGTAAAGATTCTTCGCTTCGCTCAGAATGACAATACACGATATCATTTCGTTGTCCGAAAAAAACTCTCTGTCCTTGCGCACAAAGACAGAGAGAAATAAACAATCATATTGTTTGTCTCGGCAGGTTGCTTGCGTTACGATCAAATGATCACCTGCTGTCTTCGGCAACGTTCGGTATTATACCTTAATATATATTTGATGTCAAGCCTTATCTGTTACGGAAGATACCTTAACCTTGACACCGGGGCCCATCGTAGGAGCCAGGGTAATGCTCTTAATGAAAGCACCCTTGACTGCACTGGGACGTGCCTTGATGATAGCACCCATAAGCGACTGGAAGTTGTCTGTAAGATCTCCCTCACTGAAGGAAGCCTTACCTACGGGTACATGAATGATATTTGCCTTATCAAGACGATACTCAATCTTACCTGCCTTGATATCCTCGATAGCCTTTGCTACGTCCATGGTAACTGTGCCGGCCTTGGGGTTGGGCATCAGACCCTTGGGTCCGAGCACTCTACCGAGACGACCAACAACACCCATCATGTCGGGAGTAGCAACTACTACGTCATACTCAAACCAGCCCTCGTTCTGGATCTTGGGGATGAGCTCCTCACCACCAACGAAATCAGCGCCTGCTGCCTTAGCCTCATCAGCCTTGGCATCCTTTGCGAATACCAGAACACGAACGCTCTTACCTGTACCATGGGGCAGTACAACCGCACCACGGATCTGCTGGTCAGCGTGACGTCCGTCACAACCTGTACGGATGTGAACCTCGATGGTCTCATCGAACTTTGCTGTCGCATTCTTCTTAACCTGTGCGATAGCATCCTTCATATCATACTGTACCGCTTTGTCATAAGACTTTAAAGCCTCGTTATACTTTTTACCGTGTTTCATTTTTATTCTCCTTTTGGTTTTAACGAACTGTTCGTTCTCCCATTAAGTTGCCGGAATTAATCTACCACTTCTACACCCATGGAACGAGCTGTTCCTGCGATCATGGAGATAGCTGCATCCATTGATGCTGCGTTGAGATCCTTCATCTTGATCTCAGCGATCTCCTGGAGCTGGGCTCTGGTGATCTTTCCTACCTTTTTCTTGTTGGGCTCACCTGAAGCCTTATCCAGCTTGATAGCCTTCTTGATAAGAACGGGAGCCGGAGGAGTCTTTGTAATAAAACTGAAACTCCTGTCAGCATAAACAGTGATGATAGTAGGCACGATGGTATCGCCCATATCAGCTGTCTTTGCGTTAAACTGCTTTGTAAACTCTACGATATTGACACCATGCTGACCAAGTGCAGGTCCAACAGGGGGTGCCGGTGTAGCTTTTCCTGCGGGTATCTGAAGTTTGATATACCCTTCAATCTTCTTTGCCACTTTTCTTTCCTCCTAACCAAAAATTAACGTAGCCTCTGAACATCGACAAAACTGATCTCCACCGGTGTCTCACGGCCGAAGAGCTCCACATTGATGGTGACCATCTGCTTGTTGGGATTCATGGCTGCCACAACACCCACTGTATCCTTCCAAACTCCGCCAATGATATTGACGGTATCGCCAACCTCAAAGTCGACCTCAACCTCTTTGACCTCGGTGCGAATGCCCAAATCCCTCATCTCGATATCCGTGAGGGGAACCGGCTTGCTGCCCGGTCCCACGAAGCCCGTCACTCCGGTAGTGTTTCTGACCACATACCAGGTGTCATCGTTCATGATCATGTTCACAAGCACATATCCGGGAAACATCTTCCTGGTAACGGTTTTTCTCTTGCCGTTTTTCATCTCAGGAACTTCCTGGACAGGCACCCTCACCTCGAAGATCTGATCCTCAAGATGGCGATTTATGATAGCCTTGTCGATATTGGCCTTGACCTTGTTCTCATAGCCGGAATAGGTATGTGCAACATACCATTTTCCCTGTGCCATTTCCTCTGACATCCGATCCCTCCTATAGATTTACAATGAGATCCACGCCGCGAGTGATGATCATATCAAAAAATACGATGATCAGCGCGATCACAACTGACGAAAGGATAACTGCCACCGACTGTCTGGTGATGGTATCCTGTGTGGGCCAGATGATCTTGTCGAACTCTGACTTAACACCGCTCCACCAGCCGGCAACGCCTGTCTTTTCCTTGTTATCTGCCATCAGAATCGCCTCCTTACTTAGTTTCCTTGTGTAAGGTGTGTTTCTTGCAGAAACGACAGTACTTCTTTACTTCCATGCGGTCGGGATGTGTCTTCTTTTCCTTGGTCAGGTCGTAATTCCTCTGCTTGCACTCCGTACATGCAAGCGTGATCTTTGTACGCACAACTTCCACCTCTACTTTCTATTGTATTATTGTTTGCTTGTAGTATGCTCTGTGGCGCAGTGACCCGGCAAACAATAATCATGGTATTTGTGGGCCTTACCCACCTTTCTACATTAAAAAAAGGCCTCGAGGCCGCTTCCATCGCCCAAGTAGTATATCACGGTCGTCAAGCCCTGTCAACATCTTTTTTCCGTCATCCTGAGGAACGAAGTGACGAAGGATCTTTAAGATTCTTCGCTTCGCTCAGAATGACATTGATCTCCGCTCAGAATGACACAGACTCCAGTATTCTCCCCAACTGTTTTTCGTACGAAAACTCATTCCTTACCTTATTATAGCCATTAGCAGCGATCTGGGCGCGGATATCCTCATGCTCCAGATAAAACGCCGCCTTGTCCACAGCATCCTCGTAGCTGTCGTAAAGCACCACTTCCTCATCCGGCACAAAGTACTCCGCCAGCTCCGGCTGATAGGAGGACAGCAAAAAGCCACCGCACCCCATGATATCCAGGCACCTGAGGGATATCCCGGACCTGATGATGCGAAGTGAAGGATTCAGGTTTATCCTGCTGGCCTTAAATGCCCGGGGCATCCCCGTATGATAATCCGCCCAGCCGTGGATGGTGATGTCCTTTAAAAGCGGTTTCGTCTCCTCCTTTATCTTTGAAGAAAAAAGGTGCGTATCAAAACGACCTCCGAATATACGAAGGAGCGTCAGCCTGTCAAGGTAGGTAAGGTAAGAACCTATGGAATACGCCATCTGTCTGGTGCTCACCTTCTCATACTTCACCCCCATGGCCTTTGCGGTCTTTTCAAACTGACCGTTCAGTTTTTCCATAAGTTCATCCGTAAGCAGATCATCAACCAGAAAATAGCCATATATCTTTTGCTGTGCGGCAACTATGGCACGGATATATCCCTGGTGGTAATCATCCATCCCATTTAATAATGAAGGAAGTGTGGACTCGTAGAGCGTCCCCAGAAGTGAAATATCATAACTCTCTCCGCCTGTGCTGACAGCATCCCAGGTATCGCAGTCCGTAGCCAAAGGCATGTGAAAGACCCGGTCTATACCCCGGCTGTTATAGGCCTTCACCTCTGCACTATCAAATATATATAGGAAGTTAGTATCATAGGAAAGGTCTGTATCCTCCGCCAGATTCTGGGGGCTGTCATAGCTCCATGCCACATAGGGGATCCCTGCCTTGTGACAAACCCTTGCCACCGGCGGCCAGATATTTACGGTAAACACGCAGTCATAGACCCTGGCCTTCAGATCCTTTTGTATCATGTTCTCAATCTTTTCATCATGATAAAGGTCCTCCGGAGTATAGTAGGTCTGCTCAACCACATCATGACCCAGGGACTTAAGCTTCCTTATGATGGTATCCCCTGTAAAGGATACGAAAATATTTGCAAACAGTATTCTCACCGCAACCCTCCATTATAAAGATCCTTCGCTAGGTTGAAGTCATCTTCGATGACTTCTTCAGGCTTCTGGCCCTGACAGAAGCTTCAACACGCTCAGGATGACAGGAAAGAATGTTCCTTAATGTCATTCTGAGGGCAAAGCCCGAAGAATCTTTTTAAATTATAATAGAATAAACATCACTTAATGTTTAGACTTTTCAGCAAATAATTTCAAGTTGTCAGACAACTCAAAATCATCCCTATCAACATGTTGTAGTCTGACACGGAAAAATTGGTTATTTTTACCCTATTTTGTAGATGACAACTTGACAGAAAGATGTTATTATATAACTGAATAAATGGAGTTATTCGCCCTAAAATCATGGAAGAAAGGAGGGGCAGGGCTTATGGCTGTTATCAACAACCACAGTGTCTATGATTATTACCTGAGCACTTATGCTAAAAAAGCCGGTAATTCTCGTTATGATACCCACAAAAAATCCGAGCTGCGCGGTGTCTATAACCGCATGGTCAAGACAAATAAAGATGCTCCTCTTTACAAGATGAATCTGGACGAGGACTCTCTTAACTTTGTCATCGATCTGAAGGAAAACGCCAGATCGATGCAAAATGTCGTGTCTTCCCTGGCAGGAAGCGACGGCGATATAGAGTCCGTTTTCTATAAAAAGATCGCAGTTTCCTCCAACGAGGATGCTGTGGGCGTGGAGTATGTAGGAGATGACAAAAACCCCGATGCACCCGTATTTGAGGTGGGCGTAGAAAGCATCGCCACCCCTCAGGTCAATCGCGGCAAGTTCTTATCAGCCAATGGCCTTGACTTCGAGGCGGGCAGCTATGCCTTTGACCTGGAGACCACCTCCAATGCATACGAGTTCCAGTTTAATGTTAACTACGGCGATACCAACTACGCCGTCCAGTCCAAAATCGCCCGTCTGATCAACACCTCCAATGTCGGACTTATGGCTGATGTGATCACCGACCGCAATGCCAATTCTGCTCTGCAGATCACTTCCAAGCAGACGGGACTTTCCGAAAATGAGGACTGGCTTTTCAATATCTCTTCCAACACTTCCTGGAATGAGATCAACAGACTTGGCATAGACAAGATCACCACTCCTGCCAAGAGTTCCAGGTTTACTCTCAACGGCGGCGAGCATTCATCCCTGGCCAACACCTTTACCATCAACCAGGAGTTTGAGATCACCCTCAAGGGCAAGACCCCCAAGGATCAGCCTGCACAGATCGGCTTCAAGGCTAATACAGAGGCCATCGCCGATTCCGTGGACAATCTCCTTACAGCTTACAATGGCTTCGTCCACGTAGGTCAGGAGTACTCCTCCGGCAAGGGCAACAACCAGCTTCTCAACGAGATAAACGGTATCGGCAGACGGCTGGCAGCCGACCTTTCCAAGGTAGGCGTCAGGATCAACGACGACATGAGCCTCTCGCTGGATAGGGATGCCATCGCAGACGTGGTCACCAGCGCAGACGCCAGAGCTGCTTTTGATACACTTAACAAGTTCAAGGAGGCCCTGTCCAAGGAGGCTGACAAGACCGCAGTCAATCCCATGAACTACGTTGACAAGGTAGCAGTGGAATACAAAAACCCGGGCAAGAACTTCGCCGCACCATATGCGTCCAGCACCTACTCGGGACTTCTCATAGATCAGTCACTTTAAAAGAAGCAGAACCGAATATCGGCACTGCTTCTTTTTTTATGCATCAAAAGCCATAAGCAAAAGCTTTTCCATCTGCAGATCATAGGTATAATTCAGTCTCAGCGTGTCATAACCATGCCGGGCGATCTGCCTGGCCTCTTCACGGTGATCCAGATAATAACCGCACAGATCTATGAGTTCATCCACACTGCCGTACATCACCAGATCCTCTCCCGGGGTAAAGAGCTCCGGAATCTCCTCCTGATAGTTAGTGATAAGAAAGCCTCCGCAGCTTAGGATGTCAAATATGCGAAGAGGCAGTCCCGTGCGTATTATCTTCGATGTGATATTCAGGTTGATCCCCGCCTCACGGAAAATGATTGGCATCTCCGTCAGGGTCTTTGCCAGACCCATATTATGAAGTCCCGGCGGCATTTTTTTCGTATCGCTGGCCGTATAGATATTCACGTCATAAGCCTGCGACAGCCTTGTAAAAGTATGTACCCTCTCGTTTGCCGAGATTTTGTTCCCGATATACAGCTGCGCCAGGGTGCGCCGGTCTGTAAGATGGGTATCCCCGGGCTGCCTGTAAAAGGTGGGAAAGTTGTCAATAAAGCCCTTTACTGTCTCGTCACTTAAAAGATCCTCGATAAAATAATAACCGTAGACCTTTTCCTGAGCCGCCATGATCCCATCAAGATATCCCCTGAGCTTCTCAGGTGTCTTTGGCGAAAGCTTGTCATAGGGACATTTTTCCGTATAGAGTGAGCCCACAAATGCTATGTCATGGGTGAACCTGTCACGGGTGCTCTGGGTGGTTTTTGCAAAAAGCTCATCCTTTGAACCCACAGCGGCTGCCAGGGGCAGGTGAAATATGTGACCGGGATTGTATGGCTCTATCTCATTATACAGGGCACGGTCAAAGAGAAATACCCGGTTCCACTCATTTTCTATGGAAGAGGTATAAAGCTCCATCACCGGAGAATCCACGATCCAGCACAGATACCTGATGTGGAAGATATTGCACACCTCTGACACATAGGGGAAGAAGTTGATGGAAAACACAAAGTCCGCCGGATGGTCCAAAAGATAATGGGACAACTGTTCCACCGTCGCAGATGCCGGCGCATCCTTAACTGTCATCTCCGTGGTATACTCATCAACCGTAAACCCCGCATTTTTAAATGTCATTATGATATCCGGCTCGCATATGCTTCCGTATCTGTAAAATAATACTCTCATATCCTACCACATCATATATGTATATCCGCGATCATCACCGGCTTTTTATCCAACTGGGCCTGGTATACATAGGGGGATGGATCTCCGTAATAAGCTACGCAGTCAGCCAGCACCGACTCTCCGTCAGCGGTTTTGTCATAAACTCCCCAGCCCTGATCCAAAAACTCGTTTACAATGGACATATACTGATCATACACCTCCGGCACCCGTTCCTTCAGGTAGTCCTCTATATCGTCAAAGGGATGCCAGATCAGACGGATATCATCCTTACTCTCCTTAAAGATCTCCAGATTCCGGCGAAGCTTGTCCAGGGCCACATCCCCCTCCGCCAGAAACGGACAGACATCTGTATAGTAAAAGATCGATTTCATACCACTTTTCTCCTTATCCTTTACTGCGAAAAGATCATCCACCACCTCGATACGCTCCTCCCAGATGCTCCTGCTGTCCTTTCCACAGAGAGCACAAAGGGCGTCGATGTAGGTCTGCTTCATGACCTCGGAATCCAAAAGTATCCGGTCAGCATGGACCGTGCCCGGCATTTTTACAAACTGATCCAGAGTGTAGATGCCCTTTTCATCCCCCTCGACTATTTCATTAACCTCAAAAAACGGTATGTACACCAGCTCATCCGTGTACTTAAGAAGCTCATCGGAATAGAAATACGGATGCACCGACATGGAGGGATTGTATCCGTCAAAGGGTGCCTGGATATATATGCGCTTCGGATGACGGGATGCCAGATCATATTCCTCCACCGTACAGGTATGGACCTCCGGAGGAAAGGCCTCCGGGGCGTAATGCAGAGTACCGGTAGTCCCGTCCAGATTCATGTCATAGGTAGGCAGGGGAACAACATATACATCAGAATCCGGATCCGCCATCTCACGCTCCCACATATTCGACATACGATGCCAGTGATCAGGATTATAGGGTAAAAATACAACGTCATTGTTGCCATGGGCCATGGCATTAAGGCTTGCCTTCAATGCATCCACCTGGGGCTGAAGTTCCGCAAAAAGTGCCGCGTTAGCCTGGGATGACATGAGATTTTCGATCTGTGCCACCTGCTGCTCTAATGCACTCTTTTTATTCTCCTCCTCCTGCCTGATACCAACGGAGATCTCAGGCTCAGTGGGCTCACACTTATAGATGGGAGGCTCCCAGCCGGTATGCTTCGTAACCTCCTCCATCTGAGCCGTATAATAGGGATAGTTGTGCTTACCGCCTATCCTGGAGGCCTGAACATAATTTCCGTATTTATTCTTTAAAATCTCATCATAGTGGATGGGCACCATCACCTTGGAGTGTTCAAACTTCATGGGCACGCCCTCGTCAAACCACTCTATCTTATATTTGTTACTCTTGAACTGGAGCCATGCCGGCATCAGCACAGCCTCCTTGGCCTCTTCCCGTGGCACCTCACTTAAAAGCTTTTCAGTGATACCGAAAAACTCATAAACCAGATTGCCTCTCTTATTAAAACGATATCCGCTCAGTGCAGACAGCCTCTCTCCTGCAGCTATCAGTTCTTTTTTGCCTGCCGTCTCATGACGTGCATGCTTTGCCAGTTCATAGGCAGCCTTTAGGAGCTCCTCCCGCTCCTCTTCCTTTTGCTCATCCTGGTAGAGGTAATCATTTACAAAAATATCCACCCCTGCAGAAAAAGGGAAGCCATGATATCTTTCCATGAACTTGGGATCAAAGTCCAGGCCGATGGTGTTTACAACCCTGGTAAACACATCATCCCAGTCATCCCGGGTACGCCAGTTTACCACTGTATAGTTGTCAGGAAGCTCATGAGCCACCTTAAGAAACTTCTCATACTCCTCACGCATCATGCACAGATCCGTGTCATCGTCCCAGGGAATAAAGCCGCCATGGCGCACAGCCCCCATAAGCGTCCCCGCATCGGCGTAATACTTGATACCGTGCCGCTCACAGACTGCTGCTATATCCTCGATGATCTCCACCTGGGCAGCCCAGCATTTTTTCATCAGTGACGGAACATAAAATCCGCCCACCACTTCGTCATTGTAGTAATTCTCAGGTACTTTCATATTATCCCCTTATTATTGTTAAAAAGATCCTTCGCTAGGTTGAAGTCATCTCCGATGACTTCTTCAAGCTTCTGTCATGGACAGAAGCCACAACACGCTCAGGATGACAGAGCGATTCCGTTGCGCTCAGGATGACATCACTATTTCCATGAACTCCTTTGCCCTGGCATCCCAGGTATGAGCCAGCGCAGCCTCCTCGTAGGCCCGCTTTGCCATCTCATCCCTTCGCGTCTCGTCTGAAAGCAGCTCCCGGGTCCTGTCTGCCAGATCCCCAAAATCCTCCAGGTCAAAAAGTATCATCATATCCTGATATTTTCTGCTCAGATAAGTGGACTTATCCGAGATGACCACCGAATGATTTAACATGGCATTTGCTATGCGCTCTGTCATACCGCCCTTGTGCCAGGACATGACATTGAGTGTAAAACGGCTTTTTGCCATGACACCAACGGACTCCTCATAGCTTAACTCGTCATGTATATGCAGATGGGGGTCGTCCGCAAAGGGCGCCTCCCTCCAGGTGCCGGAGAAAACATCCACATCCACGCCCCCGTCCAAAAGGGTGCGCACCACCTTTTCCCTGAAGTAAAACATCAGGCATCTGACCACATCTCCCATGGCATAAAGGGTATCCGCAAAAGCCTCATCATTAAGGGGCTCATACCCCATCTCCTCGATCACCGCCAAAAGCGCCTCCTCGGCCCTGGCATTGGGATGACGTCTCTCATATCGCAAAAAATGCCCCGCAACCCTGCGATAGTTTTTCGGCAGGGCTCTGATGTTTGAAAACATATCACGATAGTTATTATAAGTCCCAATAAAGGTAATATCATAACTTTCATCGGGGAGCACCTTCGCCTCTATGCCCGCCGGAGGAAAGTGATATACCCCGGCCATATGCGAAAACTTTTCTCTCACATACTGGGCATAAGTCTCGTCCTGGGAAAGGATATACATATCCTTTACGGGTTTTTTAAACTCTCTGGTGGTATATATGGGATGGTCAAAAAGGAAGTTAATCTTTTTGCTTTTAAACAGGTTCCCCAAAAGGACTCCCTCGCCCACCTCCTGTGTAAAGAGCAGGGATTGGAATCCAACTATAGCCAGATAGGGTCGCAGGATGGTCTCAAAGAAGTCTCCCTTTCCCGCTTCGTCCACCGACAGAAAGACCACTCCCACACCAAGTCTGCGAAGAGCCTTTCCCAGTTCAAAGGCAAAGGAGTCAAGCGCTCCCTGACATTCCTTCATCCCCCGCTGTATAGCCACCGGCAGGGTGCCGTCCATCAGCCCATTATACTCCGATGAACCCGAGGCTAATGATGAAACAAGCCCCGAATAATACTCCCCTATACCAAAGCCGACAGCCTCATTGAACCTGGCGGTAAACACCTCATCAAAAAGTTTTCTTTTTGAAAGCTCCTCCCGGTATCTGACAGTAACGTATGCATACAATCTGAAGCTGTCCTCAAACACAGGATGCTCATATCCACTGTCCTGCCAGAGAATGATACCCCTGTCACATCCATACTCTCCGGCCCGCAGGATCAGCTCGTAGTCCTCATCTGAACTGATATCACAAAAGCCTCCCACAGTATCAAAGACATCACGGCTCCATACCGCCCGGTCAAAAACGCCCGCACCATCTGTAAAGAGCACCTCCCGAAGCCTGTCATGGTCGGATATGTCGATCACCTCGATATCCCCGAATACATCCCCCTGATTGATAAAAAGTATCCTGTCAAAATCCAGAGATTTGATCACCTCATTTTTTGCCGCAGCAATATGAGGCAGATCTGTTGCAGAAAGGTCCAAAACCTCAATATCACCATCATATCCGCCAACCGTATCCGCCACCACAATTCGGATATTTCTAAAAAATCGTGGCATGGTCTCTCGGACAGATGATATGGTATCCGCCAGAGACTCTTCATCCTCCATCAGCCGCAGGATCACACATACATCATCCGATAAAAGATCCTCGTAATATGGCGTTTTTCTCATCACATCCCACCACAGTCCTTCAATATCGTAAAGCCTGTGATCCCCGTCCTTCCATGGCTTCCTGTCCAGAAAATGGAGTATCTTCACCTCTTTTTTCACACGGGCCGCATCATATCCGCCCAGCAGCACACTGTCATAGGCAGGGAAATTATAGGTCAGGGTGTCTATATATTTTATCCTGCCTGCATGGACGAGATTCAAAAGATCCTGATCAGGGTAAGGAAGGACAAAATCCAAAACCCCTGCCCGCCGCCCATAGGTGGACAAAAGATCTGCTCCGCGATTCTTCCTCACGTTCATAAGGATCATGCCGGCGTTAATATACCTGCCCTCCCTGAAGAGCTGTTCAAACTCCCCGGTATGTGTGGCGATACAATAGTCCGTGCGATACTTTGCCGCCAGGATATCCTGACATGCAATGAGGTCATTACCCTCAAAAGGCGTCTCATAAAACTCCCACAGGTCACCCAGGATCAGCATATCTCCATCCAGATGCAGAACCCTGTTAACCTCCATGGGCAAAATATCCCATAGAAGAAGCCGGTACATGGTAAGCTCATTCCAACCGCCGTACTCGTGGATCCGGGGATCCAGAGAATAATCGGTTACATGGATATAATTAATGCTTTTTCCCTCATACCCTGCTGCCAGAGCAGAAAAGGCAGCCATTGACCCACTGCTGATACCATCGTGCAAAAGATAAACCGTGATATCGTGGGATACATTGGACTCAAAGAGAGACCTGAGCATCACATAGGTAAAGGGTACATAATATTCGTTCAGGCAGCTGGCCACGTTCATGTTAGTCTCGGTAATGTCATCGGCATCACGGGCATATCCGGGTCCCGGAGTCTCATGACTCAGATGTCCCTGCATCACAAAAAGCTCCTCCTGATCCGCATAAAATGGATAACCGTGACCGGTATACTGATGCACCAGAAATCTCCAGTATTCACCGAAATGCTTTTTAAGCGCTGCATCAAAGCCCACCGGAACCGGAATGGTGGTCATCTCAAAGGGACAGTCGATGGAAGTGTCATACCATGCCGCTTCACGCAGAGTCCCCGTCCTGCCATCTACCAGCTTGGGATAATAATCCATGTAAGCGGCGTCTTTGCGCTTTGTCATCATGGCTATGCGCTCAGTCAGCTGGTATATCTGGGGCCTCAAAGGCTTGCTGTGGTCAAATCGGCCTCCCACCTTCTGCTCCAGAGCCTCCAGATCCCGGGTATACTCCGGAGTATCATGCTTTTCATCGTAGTTCCAGGCCACAATATATGCCAGATTATACAGGGCCGAGATGTACTTCATGGAAGCATCGTCACGGGGCATGTAGTCCAGCGGGAAAATATCCACCGCACATATGAAGGGGCAGCCAAAAAACCGCTCGTTACGCTCTTCGTCCCATTCCAAAACCCCTTTGTCGTAGTTTTCCACTACGGCGTGAAACTGCCTGAAGGTACCATATCTGTCATCGTAGATGCTCTTTACCCGAAAGCCCTCCGGCAGCTCGTGGGCATGCTCCAAAAACCTCATAAAATCCGCCCGGGGCATGGCCAGATCTATATCATCATCCCAGGGCACAAAGCCATGATGACGCACAGCACCCAAAAGCGTGCCCACCTCGGCAAAATAGCGGATACCATATTTTTCACATATGGTCCTGATCTCGTCATAGATCAAAAGCTCCGCCGCCCAGGTCTGCTTCATGCGTGGTGAGATGTAAAAACCGCACCTCACCTCAGGCTCGAAAAAGTTTTTGGGAATATCGATCACCGCACGTCTCCTCTATGGAAATTTCTTCCTATATATTGTACACTATATGGGTGTATCATTCAAAACAAACTTTGGGGTATGTACCATGAGGATAATCTTTCTAGACTGGAACTGTTTTGACAAAGAGGAAACAAAAGAGGCGTTTAAAAATCTGGGGCATGAGGTATATCCTTTTATCCACGATGACTACAATGCCGACGTCAGCGAGGACTTTGACAGATCCTTTAAGGAGCTTGCCGAAAAAAAGAACATCGACATGGTGTTTTCCTATAATTTCTATCCTGTGGTAGCCCTGGCATGCAGGGATCTAAAGCTTCCATACGTTTCATTTTTGTATGACAGCCCCTATGCCTATATATATTCCTACACCCTGGCCTTTCCCACCAACCACGTATTTTTATTTGACTCATCCCTTACGGAATACTTCAGAAAAGGTGGTCTGGAAAATGTACACTACATGGTGCTTCCCGGAGTGCCGGATAAGATTGATCGGATGCTTAAAAAAGATTTTGACAGGAAGAGGATGTCATCGGACGTCTCCTTTGTGGGAGCCCTTTACAATGAGGCCCACAACTTCTACGACAGGATAGATTTTAAAAACGCCCCCTATCTGGACGGGTATCTTCGCGGCGTAATGGACGCACAAAAAAAAGTGGCAGGCTACAATTTCGTGGAGGAGCTTTTGACTCCCGAGATACTGTCATCCCTGCAGGAGACATTTCCCGTAGACCGCGGAGAGCGAAGCATCGAGACCGAGGGCTTCAGGTATGCGGACTATTTTATAAACAGGAAGATCTCATCCGAGGAACGCATAGAGTTTATCACCGCTCTGGGCAGCCGCTTTGGATCCGAATACACCGTAAAGCTTTTTACCCTGGATAAAAGCTTTTCGGTTCCCGGCGTAAAGAACATGGGCGTAGCCGAGTACGATACCGAGATGCCCTACGTTTTCAACCAGAGCCGCATCAACTTAAACATTTCTCTTCGCAGCATCAAGACAGGCATCCCCCTCAGATGCATGGACATCATGGGCTTTGGAGGCTTCTTGCTTACGAACTACCAGGCGGATCTCTTCCACGATTTCATCCCCGGAGAGGACTTTGATTTTTATGAGAGCAAAGATGATATGCTTGACAAGGTGGAATACTACCTGTCCCACGAAAAAGAGCGTGCTGAGATAGCTGCCAACGGACAGCAAAAGGTCCGGGAGTATTTTACCATCGAGGCCGTGCTCACCCGTATCATGGATATCGTATTTGAAAGGAACTGACAGATGAAAATAAGCGTGATCGTACCTGTATATAACGCAAAGGATACCATAGTAAACTGCCTGGGGAATCTCCTTAATCAGACCTGTACGGATATGGAGATCCTGCTTATTGACGATGCCTCCACCGACGGCTGCGATGCCATTCTCCAGGACGCCAAGCGACAGTTTCCTGACAAGGTGCGGGTATTTAAGCAGGAAAAAAACCAGGGTCCCGGAGCTGCGAGAAATGTGGGGCTTGATATGGCACAGGGCGAGTATATCGGCTTCGTAGACGCGGATGACGTGGTTGATGTTACCATGTACGAAAAACTATATGACATAGCAAAAAGGAAGGATGCTGATATCACAGACTGCGGCTTTTTCAGGGAGAGCCAAAACAAGGCACTTTTACATTTTGACAGCTCCTTCTGCGGCGATCTGGATAACGAAAAGAAAAGCGGCCTCATAGCCTCCGGCGGTTTTACCGTTACAAAGCTTTTCAGGCGCTCCATGATAGAATCTATCGGTCTGCGCTTTCGCCCCTCCTACGGGTTAGAGGATATGGACCTATTGATACGTGCCATAGCCGAGGCAAAAAAAATAGCCTCTACGGACGAGGTACTTTATGTCTATAAGGATTCAGGGGCGTCTCTTTCAAAGGAAATGGATTTCGGGAAATACTATCAGAACCATATCGGCGCACTCATCGGTATATATGAAAAGATGCATGATCTGCCGGATTATCCCGAGCTTTGCGACGCATGCGAATACTGCATGACAGCCCTTTATACCAATATCATGTCACTGGCCTACAAGATGAGAAATGATATCCCCCGGAAAGTTCTTGATGAACTTCTGACAGGACTCATTCAGGTAAGGCAAACCTGCATCACCCATTCCATAGAGGGCAATCCCTACTATCATATGTTTGGGGATGAGACAAGAATAATTCTAAAGCTGGCAGATGAGGGTGTGGATGCTCTGCTGTCTTATAACGGATAGTCATCCCATCCTCTTTTTTACAGCCTCCACGTACCTATGCATGATGGGATCATAGACCTTATTACAGTTGACCGATGCCTCGAAAAGCTCCGTGGCATCATCACGGCGCAGGTCTCCTACAGGCCAGCCTCTTTTGTTCTTGGATAAAAGCTGTTCCTCGGATTTTGAAAAATAATGATTGATCCGGAGTATATCGCAATGCCCATCATAGAAATATAAAAAGGGTATCATGGAGCCATGCTCCGAAATGGTGTAGTACCCCTGTCTGTAATGACCGTTGTGAGGGTTGTCCACATAGTCCACCACCCTGGGATTGTAGATGGTCTTGATATGGACATTCTGGAAATAATCATCCTCACCCCGATACAGATAATTCTCGATACAGAGACCATCCACGGGCGTCTTGTGCTGTGATGTACCGTAGTCACGCCAGTTTATCCCCACGCCTCCTGCAAAACCGCCGGGATTATAGCGATGCTTGTGATAGGTCTCTATGATCTCGTCCAAAAGGCCGGGCAGCTGCCTGTCCTCCACCGGAACTATATACTCGTCCCCGTCTATCACGGCCAGATATTTTGTCTCATACTTAAATCGCTCTATGGCATCATTTACGGAAGCATCCTGCTTGGCAGCCCCGGGATAATAGGTGTATGTCACCACCCCGTCATCGATATAAGGCGCAAGCTTTTCCGCCAGACCATCTGTACTTTCGTTATCATAAAGATAAAAATGGTCCACACCCACCAGCCTATGGTACTCGATCCACTCGATGATATCCGGCTCGTTTTTTAAAATGGATGTAATGGAAAGCTGGTGCATGGCTTTGGTCTTACTGTAGAAGAAATGGTATAAAAGCTCCTTGCACTCAATGACCAGACTTCGCCTGATAAGGTTCATATCTATACCCGGCTGGGTGATCTGATAGCAGAGCTCACAGCATACCTCCAGTTCATGGATCACATCAGTATCCTCATAACCAAGAGACTCTAAAGTCTCTCCCAGATCTAAAAATGCTTTCTGCCATCTGCCGGGTGCTTCACCGTTCTTTATTATATCTTCCGGGATGGACTCCACCTCAAATCTGACCGTGGCTGCGGTCTCCTCGATCCTTTTAATTATTTCATTCACTGTAAAACTCCCCTCAATGTCTCACATGCCTTCAGCGCCTCGTCCAGCTGTGCCTGAAGTGATGTGTTCTCCCTGCGCAGATCACTGACATAGCTTTCCACCGAACCATCAGAAATGACCCTGCGCACAAAGTCGATCTTCTCATCACGTGTCATGGAAATATTCTCAGATGCATCCGGGATCACCCTCCTGTCAGGAACATCGGCAAACACTTCATCCGACTCCGGCACATCCCCGCTCTGGCCGTTCACCAGGGCATAAAGCTTTTTAAAGGTGGTGATGGCCGCGGTTATCTCTCCTCTGATATTATCATTGAACTGCTCCGCCTGATGGATGGCGTCATAAAACTTTGACTCGCCGAAATGGGTGGAAATAAACCCATCCAAAAGCCCGTCTGCATAATCGGTCCCAAGGGCATAGTCCCACCACAGCTGCTCCACCCCATAATGGAAATGGGAGCCGCCCCGCCAGGGTTTTTCTCCCACGTAGTGGATAATGGATACATCCTTTTTTACCCTGTCATAATCATAGTTTTTAATAAAGGCGTTGCAGGCAAAAAGGTCGTACTCCCAGGCATCCACGAACTGGGTCTGCCCCTCATGCATGAGATTCAAAAGGTCCTGGTCGGGGGCAAATATCTCAAAGTCCAGTCCCTCTGCCATCTTTATATAATCCGAGTATCCGTAATGCTGTCTCAGCCAGGCGAAGTCCATGAGGATCATCCCCGCATTAAAATATTTATTCTCACGGATCAGACGGTTGAAAACCTCCGTATGCAGATCACCATACACCTCTCCCGAGTCCGGGGTCATGGTCATATCGTGGGTGACGATGAGATGCTTATCATTTTTAAAAGCCATATCATAAAGGGGCGAGATGTCCTTATTTATGATCATGTCCCCATCCAGATAGATGACCCGGTCCAGATCGGCAGGCAGCACATCATTCATGGCCAGTCGAAAGCAGGTCTCCATGGACCAGTCGTGGGTGGCCAAAAGCCTGTCATCAAAGGCATCCCGATCCATTTTTACAAAATGCATCTCATTACCATATCCCTCTGCCAACTCACTAAGATCCTTCTTCGAGGCATCAGAAAGATCCGCCTGCAAAAGATACACCGCGATATCCCTGCTACGGTTGTTTTCAAAAAGTGAATACAGCATCACATAGGTATATGGAACATATTTGTCATTTAAAGCGGAAACTACGTTCATCATCATTACAGCTTCTCCATGAGCCCCTGCATCTTTTTTACCAGATCCTTTAACTCACCATTTTCAGCAGAAAGTCGGTTAACCGTATCCTCCACCAGGTGACTTTCCATTGACTGGAAATACACCTGCTCCAGCATGGCATAATAGTAGGGTGTACCCTTGGCGTACTCCCACCATATTTTTTCTATGTCGTAACGTATCAGATTCACTGTCCAGGGCTTGGCCCTGCCGGTAAAATGGATGATGGAGGTGGCGACCTTTACCTCCTCATAGGTGACGCCAAATCCGTGAGCTGTCTGGGAAAAAAGCCCGTATTTTGTCTCATCCACAAACACGGCATCCTGCCAGTGCACGTAATTCAAAAGATCCTGGTCAGGCAATACCACCCAGTCTGCTATCTCTTTAAAGCGGTCCATATAATACCGGAAGGTGTACCTGCCACGCATGGCATCGATGTTGAAAAGGATCATGCCGGAGCAGAAGTAGGTCATGCCCCGCTCCATCAGCTCCGTAAAATGCTGATATCGCACCGGATAGACTTCACGCTCTTCCTCCAGAAGATTTAAAAACTCCTGATCCCGGGATACCGCCAAAAGGTGATTGCCAAGATCCATATCATAGAAATCCGAGATGTCCTTGTTGACGATCATATCGATATCCAGATAGAGTATACGGTCCACATCCTCAGGCAAAACATCCGGCAGCATCAGGCGGTAATACATCTCAATGCTCCAGTAGATATTGGTAGGCAGATCCTCCGGAAGAGAATCCGCATCCACATGATAGAACACCAGGCGCTTGCTCTCCGATGCAGGAAAAACGCTCTCCATGGCGGACTGGTCCTCCGTCGTCAGGTCACTTTGCATCACAAATACGCTGACTTCCCGGTCCGGATGATTGACGTATAGCGACCTTAAAAACACGCAGGTCTGCGGCACCACTTTTCTGTTAAGAGCTATTGCAATATTCATGGTTCAATTCTATCAAATATCACAACAGTAATCAAAGATATTTTGCTTTGATTCCGGGCTGATGAGTGGTAAGATTAAAAAGGAACTGTTAAGTATGCCAAAGGGACATGTAATATGGATGATAATACAATGAAAGAGCTGTGGGAGGGTATATGCAAGGGCATTGCCATGAACCCGTGCTATTATAAATTCTACCAGCTTCTGTCTACCTATTACAATTACAAAGGCAATCTGTATCAGGCAAATATATGCCTTCACCAGGCACTGCTTTATGCTGATAGTAACGAGACCAGGGCGGAGATAAATGCCGCGCTTGAAAATATGGAAGCACAGGGTATCACTGTCCCCAAAACAGCCATAGTAATCCTGTCCTGGAACCTTTTGGATAACACCAGACAGTGCATCAACAGCATTAGACAGACTACTCTTTCGGATGATGTGCAGATCATCGTTGTAGATAACGCCTCAGAAGATGGAAGTGTGGAATGGCTTAAAGAGCAGGATGACATCATTTTAAAATGTAATGATGAAAATGAGGGCTTCCCCAGAGGGTGCAATCAGGGAATAGAGCTGGCCGATGCCGATGCGGATATTTTCCTTTTGAACAACGATACGGTACTTCCTCCCAATGCGCTCTTCTGGCTTAAGATGGGATTATACGAAAATGAACGCATCGGAACCACGGGAGCCATGTCCAACTATGTTTCAAACTATCAGATGGTACAGGAGGACTTCGTGAATCCTCAGGAGGTCCTGGACTATGCAGCTTCTCACAACGTCCCCATGCAGTCCCCTTACGAACCGAAGATATATCTGGTGGGCTTCGCCCTTTTACTCAAGAGAACCGTCCTCGACGAGGTGGGACTTTTGGACGAGAGGTTTTCCCCCGGCAATTCCGAGGACGTGGACCTAGGGATCAGGATGCGAATAGCGGGCTATGAAAATATCCTGTGCAAGAACAGCATCATACTTCATTTCGGCAGTCAGTCATTTGCGAAGCTGGGAAGTGATTTCGCCGCTCTGATGCTTAAAAATATCGACAAGCTCAATGATAAGTACGGTACAAATATGCGCTACTATCTCTTCCCCAGGGATGAGCTCATCGCATATTTTGATGCTCCCGAGGATGCACCCATCAGAGTTTTGGAGCTGGGTTGCGGCACCGGCGCATCTCTGGCATGGATCCGGGGAAAGTATCCCAACGCAGAGGTCTATGGCATTGAGATCGTAGAGGATGTCGCCAGAATAGCAGCCTCCGTGGGAAATGTAACCTGTGCCAACGTGGAGACTCTGGATTTCCCTTATGAAAAGGACTTCTTTGACTACTGTATCATGGGCGATGTGCTGGAACATCTGCATGATCCAAAAGCAGCATTAAAAAAGCTCCACAAACACATGAAGCCCGATGGCAGGATTATGATATCCATGCCCAATATGAAGCATTGGTCTGTTATGCTCCCCCTGTTGATACAGGATCGTTTCACCTATGAGGATGCCGGCATCCTGGATCGTACACATCTAAAAATGTACACCGGGACAGAGATAAAAAAACTGGCCATCGAGTCCGGCTTTGAGGTTTTGGATGTGAGCGAGACCCACGAGGGAGAGTGCCCGGAGGAGTTTAAAAATATCATTGATACTCTTGAAAGCTTCGATAGATCCGGAAGCCATGGTGCATACGACGTATATCAATATATCATCCATGCAAAAAAGACGACTGCCAAAACAAATCTGGATCAGAGCAAAATATGCTTTATCACCGCAGTAAATGATGATGAGATATATGACAAGTGTATTGCCCATATCAACGATCTGACCATTCCTGACGGGATGTCGGTTGAGACTCTCGCCGTACGGGACGGCGATTCCATGACCTCGGCCTACAATGCTGCCATGAACGAATCAGATGCAAAATACAAGATCTATCTCCACCAGGATGTGATGATCACAGACCGGGATTTCCTGGCGAAAATGAAATCAAGTTTTGACCATGATCCTGATATAGGTATCGCCGGAGTGGTGGGCGCGAAGAATATCCCGAAGGACGGCATCTGGTGGAACGGCAGTATGCGTGGAGTATTCACTGACAGTCATACTCCTGACGAAGAACTTCATGAATACAAATATATCTGCAATGCCGAGGTCCCTATTGAAGTGGATGCTTTGGATGGCATCATCCTCTGTACCCAGTATGACATATCCTGGCGCGAGGATATATTCGACAAGTGGCATTTTTACGATGTATCCCAATGCCGCGAGTTTATCAGAAAGGGATACAAGGCAGTAGTACTCCCTGCAAATCACTCTTTGGTGGAGCATCACTGCGGCGTGGCATCCATGAAAAACTACGAGGATGAACGGAGAAAGTTTGTGGCAGAATATCTGTGATCATGGAGGATCATCTGTATGGACAAGACCATTAATATTTCCACAGCATTGAATGAGCGATATGTGCCCTATACTTATACCATGCTCTTTTCTCTGTTTACCTCTAATCCCGGAACCCGGGTCAGAGTCTTTCTTTTGTTCGGCGAATTATCAGAAGGTTCTCTGGCTGATTTCAGGGAGCTGGGAGAGCGTTTCAATAATGATATCGTATTTTGTAATATCGATAAGAGCAGTCTGCCCGAAGATCTTCCTGTGGGAGAAAAGTGGCAGCTGGAAATATATTTCCGTCTGTTTCTGACTGACATTCTTCCCCCCGATATAGATCGTCTTTTATATCTTGACGGAGATATCATAGTCAACAAACCTCTCGATGATCTTTACGACACCGATTTTGAGGGCGCACATCTTGTGGTATGCAAGGATATGGGGATATCTGAGGACAACATCGAATGGCATAAAAATGCCAGAGCTGAGGGACTGCGTCACATAATAGATACCCAGACATATTTCAATTCCGGAGTGATGCTTATGAACATCGAGCTGCTTAGGGAGTTTTGTCCACCTCAGACCTACCTTGATGTAGCTAAGGAATTTGACTATCAGATATTTGCCCCGGATCAGGATCTTTTAAACTATGTTCACTACGGTCACGTAAAATACGCAGATCCTCACAAATATGATCTTTTGACGGATATTGCCCGCGACCGGGGTGAAAGCTATGATTCCGTTATAGATGAGACTGTTATCTACCATTACACCGGAGATAAGCCCTGGGCCGGAGACCGCATACACTATGACATCGAAAAGGTCTGGTGGGACTATGCATTAGAAACCCCCTATAGGGAATGGCTCAGGGATAAGTTTATCTCGGAGTGTATCTGCGGAGGTGGTGTAAAGGACCTGGTACAGGGTCTAAGGAGTGACCTGCGTACAGCCATTGACAGCTTCAACAAGCTGAGATCATTGATAGGAAATATGTGATGGATAAAAAGCGGATAATATATGTCATAGGCGGCTATGATGCCCTGGATCATAATCTCAGGGAGATGGTCAAATACTATGATGATAAGGGCTATGACCTGTATGAATTCAATATCAAGGATCCCATTAAGTCCCTTGGTGGGCTCTATGAGTTTCTTGAAAAGGGATCTGTTACGGCGGCATTATTTTCAAATCAGGTGGGCATGTTTACAGAGATCAAGCAGGGAGTTAATCTCTGGGATGCACTGAACGTGCCCTGCATAGATATCATGATGGACCATCCCTTTACCTATGCTCCCATTCTCACCAGGCTTCCGCAGAACTCCATCTGCATATGTCAGGACAGGAATCATATGGCTTATCTTCAGAGATTTTATCCTGAAATCCCAAGCGTGGGCTTTTTGCCCCATGGCGGCACCCTTCCCGACAAACCTGTTATGCCAATACACGATCGTCCCATAGACGTTCTATACACAGGCGGTATAGCAGCTCCTGTTATAGACAGGGTGATGCCCGATTTTTCACTCTACTATTTCCCCATGGAAAAGTGCGGAAAAGAAGCTTTGGATATCCTAATATCCGAACCCTGGCACACCACCGAAGAAGTGATAGAGCATGCGCTATTATCTCATGGTGCAGAGTGGCCGGACAATGAACTTAGAGAAATCATTGCCGATATGCGATATGTGGATCTTTTGGCAACCTCCTACTACAGAGAAAAAACTATACGCACTCTTTTGGATGGCGGTATCAAGGTAACCCTGTTTGGATCAGGCTGGGATAAAATGGATATAAGCAGTCATCCCAATGTTGATTTTGGCGGGATGATACCGGCGAAAGCCGCCACGGAAAAAGGACTGGATGCAAAAATAGTCCTGTCTACCATGACCTGGTTCAAGGACGGTACCCACGACAGGATATTTAACGGAATGCTCTCGGGTGCACTGTCCGTAACGGACACCTCTGTATATATGAAAGAGGAATTTACAAGCGGCGACGAGCTTGTCATGTTTGAACTGACCGAGACAGATCAGCTTGCGGATACAGTAAGAGATCTTTTGTCAGATACAGACAGGATGCAGACCATAGCAGATAGTGGCAGAAAACGCGCCGAAGTAGAACTGACCTGGCAGCACCGTGCCGCCGAGATCGACGAAGCAATCCTTTCGGTGTAGTTGTCAGCCCTCTGCTGCCATAATGGCCATCTGCGCATAAAATGCAGTACGGTTCATATCTCCGATACGGGCAAAGCCCTCTGCCAGCTGAGCGACGAAGGTCATAAGATCTGCACCGGATCTGTCAGACAAAAAAGTGGTCTTTACCATTGCAGGAGACAGATCATTTTCTACAATAAAGCTGCATATTTCATCAACATTCGTTTTCGAATTCATGTATCCCTTTATCCTGTCGAGTACAGCATAAACGTCCTTAGCCTTTGTCAATGTTTTAAAGCATCCGCTCCCGGTACCTGTAGCTTTTTCAGCCTCTATTATCCTGCCGATCATCAAAAGATCGCTAAGCCTCCCTGTGATATCTGAGGTCCATAAAAACATGTCCGGGCGCTTATCATATGCATCCTGCATAAGAGGAAGGATCTCATCCAGCCTTCTCTCCTCTATTAGCTTTTCTCCCTGCTCCCGGGTCTCCCGGGTCTCAAACTTTTCCTCAGTGCATCCCAGGCGCATCTCGCATACAGCCAATCTGTTATGTCGTATCCATACAGTCTCAAGCCTTTCTGATATCAGCCCGAAGCAGCGCTTGTTATAGTTGTTGTATTTCTCAGGATCTATGTACTTTTCCATCTCAAAGAGAATGGAAAACATCCACTCACAGTATCTGTCAAAAAGCTTCTTTTTGGCTATTATCATATTACAGATATAAGTAGAAGTACCATTCATTACCTCATCATAGTCTTTTAAGTATTCAGGATAAAGCTCTTGGATCACATCCCTTGCCACGGCCACATCCGCAGGTTCATGAAGCTGTTCGTATTGCTCTCGAATACTGTGGCCTTCTTCAAGTCCATTTAACTCTGAAGTGATAACGTCATATTTCGACAGGATGTTACGTATCTTTTTTTCATCCAGGA
Source organism: Lachnospiraceae bacterium (assembly GCA_024687655.1). Lineage (GTDB taxonomy): Bacteria > Bacillota > Clostridia > Lachnospirales > Lachnospiraceae > JAILEN01. The sequence goes on from JAILEN010000208.1 coordinate 25,934, forward strand.
TCACATTGTCTTCATCTATAAAATATCTGCGATAATGGGCTATACCTACTATGTCAGACTCATGATCATTTTTCCACGCCCAATACATACCGGTGAGCTCACTGTAATACGGGTTCTTTTCTGAAATATTATCCCCTGTACTATCGCTTAGATAGGGTAGCTTTTCATGCAAAGCGGCCCCCACCTGTATTGGCGTATAGCCGGGTATCCTCTGCACCGTATACTCCTTGTGTGCTGCTACATATATCGTCAACTTGCCCATGTCTTTTCTCCTAAAACCTTATAACAATTCCTTTATCCTGTCCGAATATCCCTTCATGATCGGATCATAAACTTCATTGCATGCGCTGCGCTTTTCAAGTTCTCTATTAATATATGCTTCGTCATAATCCACATGAGGCTGATCCGGCCATCCACGCCTGAGCTTTTCAAAAAACTCCGCCTTTGATTTGGTATAGTAATGGTTGATCTGAAGCTTATCATAATGCGCATCATAAAATACATGACAGTTCGCCAGATATGAACCGTTTTCCGTTATAGCCGCATAACCATTTTTAAATGAGGGAATATGAGAAGTCCAAGTGTAGCCCATCAGCACTCTGGGATTGCAGATCGTCTTGATATGAGCATTTTCAGGAAATCTGTCATTAGCCCTGTACAGATAGTTTTCTGTGAGCAGACCATCCACCGGAGCATCATGACCCGATGTCCCGTACATCTTCCAGTTTATTCCAATCCCACCTGCTTTGATATCCAGTCGGGCAGGTTTATTGTTATAGTCATCATATATTTCATAAAGGATCTGAGGCAGCTTCTTTTCCGGATCTGTCGAAACTATGTATTCATCCCCGTCAATAAATGCCATCTGGTCTGCCAGATGTCCGTAGTTTTTAATTGCATCATTATAGGCGTCGAGCTGTACCTCATTTCCCGGATACTCAATATATGTCACCCATCCCCTGTCTATAAAATCCTTTATGGTTCCCGACAGGTCATCCGTGCTCTCATTATCATAGAGGTAAAAATGCTCCACACCCACTATGTGGTGATATGCTATCCACTCTCTGATATATCTTGCTTCATTCTTTAGGATAGCGACCACCGCGAGCCGGCAGGGCTTTATTTCCACATTTTCATCTATAACATTCCCTATATTTGACAGTAAAGAGACTAGCGCTTCAACATCATAGTTTTCATCATTTGAAAAAGCATACAGCTGCTCGCAGCAATCCTCAAGATATTTGATCGCTGCAGACCCCCGGAAACCATACCGGTTCTCCAGCTTTTCCCCAAGAGATATGATAAGCCCCTGGATGCTTTTTGAAAGCTCAGGATCATCCAGTGCATTAGCCTGCACCAGATTACAGAACTTTGAAATAGTAAAAAGCTCCGTTTGAATATCCTCTTTTAATTCCCTGTAAGCAAGTTCCGATAAAATGGCCTCTTCCTCCCCTATTGATCGTTTCTAAATATCCTCATCACATCCGAAACAAATTGTTCTTTTTCCCCACGGATCATCTGTCTGTATTCCTCAAAATCCCTGCTTCGCTCATCAAAGTTCTCAAAGATATCAAAAACCAGGGACTTGACTTTAGCCACATCTACATCCGTGCTGTCATCTATCTTATATGTGTCAGGAATGGGAACGTCTTCATGATATGCTGCCGCGCCACGCCTTCCGGTTATCACACAACAACCTGAGATCGCCGCCTCTCTGGGGATCCTATCCTTGCCCGGATGCTCCCCAACATCTATGTAGACCTTTGCAAGTCTCATAGCAGCCTGCATCCTTTCACGGGTCAGACCCTGAAGCGGAAACCAGAATATCTCATCCTTGGTTTCATCTATCAGTCTTGCCAGTCTCTTTCCTCCCTTTTGAGGATTAAATACAACCATATTTCTCCTGGGCTCGGTGGATGAGCTTTCATCAAAGGTCAGATAGATATCGTTCAGATAGTCTGACAGATAATCTATGTATTTTTTATCCACGCCCATCTTATTAGTCAAAAAACTGATGGCATAATGTGACTGTGCCAGATGCAAAATATCATCCCTGTTCCTGAAACCATATAGGTCCAGATACTTAACGTCCTTCATCTGCTCGGGAGTAACCCCCTTCTGGGTAACAGTGGCTGTGATATAGCCATCCACACTCAACCACCAACACATTTTTTTACAATTCTTAAGCTCCGGCAAAAATAGAAAAGCTATCTCTGGAAGAACAACAGTATTCTCCGGCTGATCGATCACTGCAAGATCGCTTTCAGTGGTCACACTATACTTTTCATATATATCTATGGGTTGTGCATCAACTATCCTGAGAGGATATTCATCAGCAAAATATGCTATCTTTGCCGGCACCCCAATAATATTTAAAACATATACAAGCTGATGAAGAAGCTCCGGACCACCACTTCTGGCGTTTTCCATCGCAAATACATATATCATCTCTGTACCTCATAGTTCGGCAATTATCTTCACATGTTATAGTATCATCATAACTGATAAAAAACAACCTACCACTTTTTAACGAACTTCATGTATATATACATATGCGCATCATGCACAAAAAATAGTATTCATTATATTCCGAAATTATTTACCATCACTCTATCCAGCAAATAGGATTTATACGACTGAATACCCCTCAGCATTCAAAGCGCATAACGCACGTTCAAAATTCTCTTCTTTTTACCAAAATATAATCTGTATTATAAGTGGATATAGCAAAAATCCCTATTTTATGTTCAGCAAGTATTCCGGATAATTTTGACAAAATACCGATCAGTGAAAAATCAAGTGTTCCCTGAATACGAAATCCTCTCCATCCATCATCACGTTCTATCGTGAGCGAAGGATTAAACAACCCTGTTTCGTAGCAGTCTACCAACTGAGGAAATACGCTGTAGTTCTTGTAGATCAGTAGGAAGCGTTCATGCGGATTTGAATTACCGTAGGCTTCCACCAGTTTTTCTTCTGTAATGCACATGTTCGCACCTCCATAACATTTCTTGGAGGTTAGGCTT
>JAILEN010000023.1 GCA_024687655.1 Lachnospiraceae bacterium
AGTCTCCTTGTTGGCCAGGGCGATATCCTTGCCTGCCTCGATGGCGGCTATGGTAGGTCTGATGCCGATCATGCCCACCACTGCGGTGACCACTATCTGTGCCTGGGAATGTGTGGCCACTGCGATAAGGCCCTCCATCCCATATTGCACCTCCACGCCATCAATATCAGCGATACGCTCCTTCAGGTCAGCGGCAGCCTTTTCATCTCCCACTGCCACAAGAGAGGGCCTGTATTTTCTTATCTGTTTCTCAAAGGTGTCCAGGGAGCTTTTGCAGGACATGGCAACTATCTTCAGATCCTCGTTTTCGTCAGCGATCTGAAGTGTCTGTGTCCCGATGGACCCTGTGGAACCGATGATGGAAATCTTCTTCATCTTTTGCCTCCTGTCATCCTGAGCGTAGCCTTCTCCTGTCATCCTGAGCGTAGCCTCCCCCTGTCATCCTGAGCGAAGCCTCTCCCTGTCATCCTGAGTGCAGCGAAGGATCCTATTTCTGCAAATACATCACCAGATTACTTAAAAAGTAAATGATGGGTGCTGTGATGATCACCGAATCAAAACGGTCCAGGATCCCACCATGTCCCGGGATGATGTGCCCGTAATCCTTGATATCATAATTCCTCTTGATGGCCGACGCAGCCAGATCCCCTATCATGGAGATGCAGGCTCCCACTCCGGCAAAGAGCGCCAGCATCACAATCTCCTGTGTACCGTGGGATGTATGGTTCCTGAAAAGATAACAATACAATCCGGTAAGTAAAACGGATGCCACTATACCTCCGACGGCTCCCTCCACCGATTTTTTAGGTGACAGCACCGGCGCCATCTTGTGCTTTCCGATAAGGGATCCGGTGAGATAGGCAAAGGTGTCGCTGACCCATGAGCACAAAAAGATCAGCCATACGATATATGCTCCGTTTTCCATGACCCTGGTCTGGTAAATGTATGAAAGCATCACCGCCACATAGAAAAAGCCAAAGAAAACCGTCATAAACTGCTCCGTGGCGTAGGCCGGATATGATATGACATAAAAGCCCAAAAGCACCACCAAAAAGGAAATGCATATGAGCACAAAGGCCTTGCCATGAAGGAAGAAAAGGTCCAGATAATGCAGGATACATGCTGCATAACCGATGAAAGCTATGGGCAGATCATGGACCTTTAAAACACGATACAACTCCCACATGCCACGGATGGAAACCAGGCACATGACCGCACATAAAACCGGTCCTCCCAGGAAGATTATCCCTAATGTAAGTGCTACGAGAACTATGCTCGATATCACTCTGGTCTTAAACATTCTTAACTCCTCCGTATCTGCGGTCCCGGTTCATATAGGCCTCAACTGCTTTTTTCAGTTCCTCTTCATGGAAGTCTGGCCAGGGTACTTCAGTGAAATAAAACTCAGTATAAGCCATCTGCCAAAGCAGGTAGTTGGAAAGCCTCTGCTCTCCGCTGGTGCGGATCAAAAGATCCGGATCCGGAAGGTCAGCGGTATCCAGATATCCGGAGAATATCTCCTCTGTCACCGGCATGGTAAGCTTACCGCTTTTTGCATCCTCTATCATATGATTAGTGGCCCGGATGATCTCATCACGGCTGCCGTAATTCAGCGCAATAGTAAGGGTCAGGCCGGTATAGGCAGCGGATTCCTCCATAAGCTCAGCAATACCCTTTTGGAGTTTGTCCTCCAGACGGCTCATGTCACCTATGACCCTGACCCGCATATTGTTGTCTCTGGCGGTCTTTTTGGCCTTTTTCAAAAAGTCTCCCAAAAGATTCATGAGGGTGGAAACCTCATCATCGGGTCTGCTCCAGTTCTCCGTGGAGAAGGCGTAAAAGGTCATATAACGGATGCCCATGTCGTAGGCTGCGCGACAGATGGGCTCCACATTGTCCGCCCCTGCCTTGTGTCCGTAGGTGCGGGGCATACCCTTCGCCTTGGCCCAGCGTCCGTTACCATCTAATATTATCGCCACATGATTCGGTGCTTCTACCATTATGATCTCCCTCTTTTATAAAGATCCTTCGCTATGCTCAGGATGACAAAGATCATCTTCCCATGTCATTCTAAGGACGAAGTCCGAAGAATCTTATACTCAAAAAGAGTCCCGCTGCCGCGAAACTCTTTTTTATTTTTCAGATACAAAATCGATTAAACCGTCATTATCTCCTTGGACTTTTCAGCCACATCCTCATCGATCATCTTCACAAACTTGTCGGTGAGCTTCTGTGCATCTTCCTCTAATTCCTTGATCTCATCCTCTGAGATATCATCGGAGCCCTTGAGCTTTTTGAAATGCTCAATGGCATCCCTCCGGATATTTCTGATGGCAACCTTGGCATTCTCTCCGCGCTTTTTAACGTCCTTGGCCAGGTCCTTACGCCTCTCCTCGGTGAGCTCCGGGAATACCAGACGGATGGTCTTGCCGTCATTGGTGGGATTGATGCCCACATCAGAAGTCTGAATAGCCTTTTCTATGTCCTTTAAAATGGACGCATCCCAGGGTGCTATCTGAATGAGACGGGGCTCGGGAACGGAAACGTTGGCCACCTGCTGGATGGGCGTGGGTGCTCCGTAATAATCAACCCTCACCTGATCCAACACATGAGGATTGGCCCTGCCTGCCCTGATGGATGAAAGCTCCGCAAGAAGCGCATCCCTGGACTTGTTCATTTTTGACTCATAAGGCTCTAATCTGCTATCCATTTTTTACCCCCTTAACAGTAAAAGATTCTTCGCTTCGCTCAGAATGACATGCGAGCAAAACTATCTAAACATATATATCCGTGCCGACGCCCTCTCCCCGGGCTGCCGCCACTATTGCCTGGTCCCCGTCGAGACCAAATACAAACATAGGCATCTTGTTCTCCAGACAGAGGATGGAAGCCGTCAGATCCATGGCTGCCAGTCTCTGGTCGATAACATCCGAAAGTGAGATGCGATCGTACTTTTTGGCGTCCGGATTGAGCTTGGGATCAGAGTCATAAACTCCGTCAACCGCCTTGGCCAGAAGTATCCTGTCCGCCTCGATCTCTATGGCACGAAGTGCCGTCCCGGTATCCGTGGAGAAATAGGGATGGCCGGTGCCACCTGCGAAAAATACAACCCTTTTATCAGCAAAGGCCGTCATCACATCGTCCTTGGAGAAAAGCTTTGTAAATGCGCCGCAGACGAAAGGTGTCATAACCTCTGTCTTCATACCCTCGCCCCGGAAGATCTCGGAAACGTAGATGCAGTTCATGACCGTGGCCAGCATACCGATCTGATCGGACTTGGTGCGATCTATCTCATTGCCTGTGCGGCCACGCCAGAAATTGCCTCCGCCTATGACTATGGCAACCTCATTACCAGAATCCACCACACTTTTAACCTGGCGGGCTACGCCCCTGCAAGTGGCCTCATCAAAGCCATGACCGGTTCCTCCGGAAAGTGCCTCACCTGAAAGCTTGAGTAAAAAACGGCTCATAGGTCCTCCTTGAATAAAGATCCTTCGCTAGGTTGAAGTCATCTCTGATGACTTCTTCAAGCTTCTGCCTCTGGCAGAAGCTTCAACACGCTCAGGATGACAATACTATGCGAATACGCTGGCTACGTCAACCTCAGCGTAAGCCTGTGAGCAGAAGCCCTCGATAACGGCGCCGTTGTTGATCTGTACGCTTCTGGACTTGATATTGCCCATAACAACTGCGGATGTATCCACAACAACAGGTCCCTGAACATCGATATCACCCTTGACAGCACCTGCGATAACTGCGGATGTAGCTGTGATATTGCCGATAACTACGGAACCTACACCGATCTTGACTGTACCTGTGGTGTTGACCTCGCCCTCGATCTTGGCAGAGTCAGCAAAGAACTCGGAAGAAATACTGTTGCCGACGATGGTACCTGTAACAGTAAGCTTGCCGTTACATCTCACATTACCATTGATGATACCCTCTACATCGATGGAGCCTGTAGACTCCAGGTCACCGGTGATCTTCATGCCGCTGGTAATAACAGCATTTTCATCTGAAGCGGGTGCCATGCTGCCTGCTGCGGGAGCAGGTGCGGGTGCAGGTGCACTCTCCATAACAACGTCATTTGTATTCTTAAGAGTCTCTTCCATTTTGATCTCCTCCGTTTTCTTCTTACTAACAGTTGCAGCCTTTGTCTTCTCCTTCTCCGCAACAAAATCTGCAGATGAAGTCACCTTGGCAGCTGCACTCTCCCTTGCCTCGTCGGCCTCGGCCTTCTTGGTGGCCTGCTCTAAAAGTCCGTCAAGCTTGGAAAGCTCGGAATCAACATCGATCGACTGCTCTACAGCCAGATCCACATCATCCTCTGCTTCATCCGAGTAGTCTCCACCGGGGATCAACTCATCAACGGCTTCAGATAAATCTTCTTTAAATTCTTTGAAAAAGCCCATGTGTTACCTCCATTATTTATAAAGTTATATGTAAAATAAATTTCTACTGTACCGTAACATGCTGTATCATTTCCGTGTCGTCACTAACCGGTAAAATGAGCGCTCCCTCTGCCTGAAGCTTCTCAATCAAAGTGGGCAGCGCCTCCACTGTAGCATCCTTGGAGTCGGCATCATGCATGAGCACAACCGACGTCTTATATTTTACCACATCAGACATGACATTTTCAACCAGATCGTCTGCGGTGATGGGCGCCGATGTGGCGTCCCCGCTGGCCACGTTCCAGTCCAGGTATCTCACGTTTTCATCATTGAGATACTTGATATACTCGGCCATATCCGTATTGGATACCCGATTGGAACTGCCTCCCGGGAACCTGTACAGATCACAGTCCACTCCCGTCACATCATACAGAAGATTCTGCAGCTTCTCGAAGTCACTCTTGAAGTTGTCAAGGGAAGCGTAAATGTAGCTGTACTTGTGTGTGTATGAATGCATGGCAAGGGTATGTCCCTCATCCACTATCCTCTTGTAGATCCGCTTGGACTCCTCGTCCTCCTTGCCTACCACAAAAAAGGTAGCCTTTACATTGTAGTCATCAAGGATGTCTAAGATCTGATCCGAATTACCACTGGGTCCGTCATCAAAGGTGAGATAAACCTTAAGCGTATCTCCCGCCTCCGCCAGATTCTCCTCGGCACTGGGGCCGTAATTCATAAGGGCCATGGTATCCACATCACCATCTATAAAGTCCGCAGAATCGGAAGCCTCGGAAACAGCCGCCTCCGTCGCCGCAGCACTGCCACGTATCTCATCTATCTGGTGCTGCAGGGAAATGACCTTGGCAGTAAGCGCCACGATAGCCACCATGGAAACAAGTATCCATGTGGTGATGAAAGACACTATGAAGTTCTTGATCCTCTTGACCCTGCCACGCCGGTCCCGTTTTTTCTCAACTAATTCTTTCTGTTCAGCAGTCATGGTCCCTCCTGAGGTACTGTAGGTGAAGACCCTAAAGTCCTCAATCATTCTATGGGTTTTAAGCGAATGTGTCAAGAGAAATAATCACGACTTAATTTCCGCCTTATACTTCTTCTTCCGATGCAAAATCATAGCCCAGGGACATGATCCTGTCCTGAAGGCTGACCATCTCTTCCGTCATAGCGATATCCATTTCTCCGTTAATTCGAATGCAGATATTTCCCGCTCTCATCATATAGCGATCCGCCACCTTCTGGAGGAAGGGGACAAACTTCTTATTTAATAAAGTGGTTCCGGTGATATTCACATTCATCACAAAGTCCGCTCCAAAGCGGTTCCTGAATTCCTCCGAATCCCGGATGGCTCTTTCCATTATACAGGTTTCCAGTCTGTAGAGATCCCCGCTCTCTTCGGCGATCTTAATGACCAGGGGCTGATACAGCAGACCGTACCGGCTGTGATCCCACTGGGCCAGAGCCTCCACTCCGACAGTGTTTCCCGCCTCATCCTTTTTAAAATCATATTTCACCTTGAGAGGATCCTCAATCTTGTATGAGGCTGTATCGGGTGAAAATGCCGAAAGGACCATTTCTAAGTCTACTGCCAAAAGCTTTGCTGTCCTGCCCACACTGCCCCCGTACTCCGTGAGGACCACCTTCTCATTTTTCTCCTCACTCTTTTTCAGTATATCCGTAAGCCTGTCCACCGATGAAGTAAAATCCCTATGGGACTTTTTTTCCTGCATGATCACAAAGGGTGCATAGCAGACCGCTGAAATCAAAATGTTCATCAGCTGAACCATAATGCCCCTGACGGAACCCGTAGCGATGAAGCCACTCATAAGTGCCGGAGTGGTCCATACCACTTCACAGTTTACCGCCGGCATAAATCCGATCTTTGTCATGAGAAAAGCATTGGAAAAGCAAAGGATGGGTGCCAGGATAAAGGGGATGGCCATGGGTGGGTTGTAAATAATGGGAAATCCGAAGACCAGCATCTCGCCGATGTTGAACACTCCGGGTAAAAGGGCCATGCCCGTAAGTTTTTTTGTGGAGCTGTTTCGCCCGAAAACCATGAGAGCCACAAGGAGCCCAATTGTGCATCCGGTACCACCCATGTTTACAAAGGTGTCAATGAAACTCTTTGATACTATTTCACCGGGGATTATGGCGGTAAACATATCCTCCGCCACCTGATTCAAAACATTGTTTCCGTGGATACCGAAGCACCACATGATACTGGTGAGGGAAATGAAAAGAAGCCCGCTGGAATAGGACCTTTGCATCCTCATAAAGATGGCATCCACCACCTTCATGAAAAGATGCTGGAGGCTCTCCACCTGAAAACACATGGTGATGAGATAATTAGCTCCCGCAAAGCAAAGTGTCACGCATAAAAAAGGAAGGATCACATGCAGTGCCGCATTGAACTCAGAGTCCGCTCCATCCACAAATATCATTTTGGGAGTCTTAAAAAGTGACTCGAACTTTTGAAAAAGCATGGAACCCACGATGCCTGCCACCATGGCGGAAAACACACCCTGTCCGCTAAGAAGTGACAGATCCCTCTCTCCCACAAAGAGACCCACAAGTATGACAAAGCCTGCCAGGCAGCTCATAAGACTGCCGAAGCGGAACACCAGTCTCATATCACTGTCGGTGATCTTTGTGTAACTGAGACTGAGCGCCACGGAAATATAGGGTGCCAGCATCCCCACAGTGGCCACCTGGGTTATGACTATGATATTTTTCAGGGCTCCGCCCAAAAAGGAGTCGAGAAAATCCTGATAAGCCTGTATAGGAAAGCTGTACAGCAAAACGGTAAAGCTGCCAATGAAAAGTACCGGCACCATCATGGACAGGCTGTCCTTTATGGTACGGGCTATGATAGATAACTGCTTGACAAATGATGTATTCATGATTTCATGCCTTCTTTAACTGTTTCCATAATGCCATCCCAATTAAGCTCCATCAGCATGGCTTCCATCCTCGCGAACCATTCCCTGTCCTTTTCCGGAAGGCTGTAGCCCCGAAGGTCCTTTAAGATGCCCTCCATGAGACCGTAATCCATACTGCCGGCGATCTCAAATATGGTCTGATATGCTTCCTTTAACGCCGCCTCACTTATGGGAGGCTTATCCTCATCCTCAGAGTCCAGACATGAAAGCTTTGCATCCAGCGACCGGTACATATCCAAAAGCCTGCCGTTATTGTCATTGATAAAAGCCTCATCCCCATCTTTTCCTGCATCCTCAAGAGACTTTGCCAGGTCGGAAAGCTCCTGTGCGCCTATGATGCGGGCAGAGCTCTTTAGGGCATGGACCTTGATGGTATAGTTTTCCAGATCTCCTGCCCTCAAAAGGCCATCGATCTCCTCTGCCTTGGCAGCTGCAGTCTGGTGGAATACGGTGATGACGGAAATAAACCCTTCTGCCGTGCCGCAGTTTTTCAGACCGGAGGGAATGTCCAGTTCCTGTATTTCCTTAAGCTGCTCAGGTATCTCACCGGATATATCATCCTCACAGTTATTTTCTTCATAATCCTTTAAAACCTTTTCAGCAGGCAGCATGTCTATAAGCATTCTTTCCAGCTTTTTCCCGTCCACGGGCTTGGACAGATAATCGGAGAAACCTGCCTCCAGGTACATCTCCCTGGCACCGGAAACCGCATTGGCCGTCAGCGCCACAGCCGGCACATCCCTGCTCACGCCCTCTTCTCGAATCCTTTTAAGGGTCTCGATGCCGTCCATACCCGGCATCATATGATCGATGAAAATGGCGTCATAGAGGTTTTCTTTGGCAAGCCTGAGCCCCTCCATACCGGAGGCGGCAGCGTCGATTTTGATACCGGTCTGCTTCAGCAGGTTTTCCATAACGGTGATGTTCATCTCCGTATCATCCACCAGCAGGATCCTGGCCTCAGGCGCATGGAAAAGTTCGTGATACTCATAGGTCTCCTCTGATGCATCGGAGAATCTGTACTCTCCCATCTCCTCCCATTTTAAAACTTCCTGATCCACGACAAAGGAGAAAACCGAGCCCCGACCATATTCACTCTTTACATCCAGGCGGCTTCCCATAAGCTTCAGAAGCTGTCTGGTGATACTCATACCCAGACCGGTGCCCTCAACGGTACGGTTCCTCTCCTCCTCAATACGCTTGTAGGGAGAAAAGAGATCGTCCATATCCTCTTCCTTCATCCCGATGCCGGTATCCTCCACCTTAAATGACAGGATGATATGGTCCTCATCCTTTTTTTCATAGGAAATATCCAGAGTCACCTCGCCCTTTTCGGTGTATTTCACCGCATTGGTCAAAAGATTCATGGCGCACTGCTTGATGCGGATCTCGTCACCTAAAAGGATGTGGGGAATATGGGGATCCACATTCACATTGAAACCGAGATCCTTTTTCGCCGCCCGATCCCGGGTCATATTCACCAGATCATTCACCAGAGAGGAGAGATCATAATGCACGGGGATGATCTCCATCTTACCCTCCTCCACCTTGGAAAGATCCAGGATGTCATTTATCAGAGATAAAAGGGTCTTGCCCGCCGACATGATATCGGAGGCATAGTTTCGGATAGTGCTGTCCCTGCCCTCTCTTAATATCATCTCATCCATGCCCAGCATGGCGTTGATGGGAGTCCTGATCTCATGGGACATATTTGCCAGAAAACGGCTCTTGGCCTCGTTGGCATTGTCCGCAATATCCCTTTGCACCTGCAATTCCTCCATATACCGGTAGTGCTCGGTATCATCCACCAGTGCATAGAGCGTGCCGTAACTCTCACCCTTGTATAAAAGATCGTTTTCCTCGGGAGTGTATATGCGATCTCCCACCTTCAGGGTCTCCCCTTTTTTAACCGCATCCCTGATAAGGGCTATGATGTCATAGGGAGTATAATGGGGCAAAGCGTCGCCGCCCATCCCGGGCTTTAAAGCATAAAACACATCAAACTGGGGATATATCTTTGCAGCAGGCTCGTTGTAATACTGGATACGGCCGCTATTGTCTACGGCGATGATACCCTCCGATATCCTGTCAACGGCAAAGTCTCTCGCTATCTCTCTCGCGCCCAAAAGGTCGAAGCCGATTATGCCTATGAGCAAAAAGACGCTACCGAACAGTGTCCCCGGCATGGTGAGATCGTAATACTTTGATATGTCAAATAACTTGGCAATATGCAAAAAGAAACTCAATGCCTGTACGCCTACAGCCATTATCAGCATCAGCATCCTCATGCGGGATCGTCTGTTTTTTTCATTCCGAAATTCCCTGATGATCCAAAACATGCCAAAGATCATAAGTACCGCATTAAGCCCCATGAGCAGATCGTGAGTGATGCCGTTGGTGTGTGTGAAAACGGGAAATACCTGGTCGTATACGAACTTGTAATCCTTGTAATACAGACCGTTTTTCTCCACGGTGAATACCGTCAGATAGATGCCAGTAAAGACAAACCACATAAATACGATAAAGCCTCTGGGGATCTTGACTTTACACATTTTGGCCACAAACAAAAACAGGGCAAAGACTATCCAGGCCCTGCCGGCGTAGGAAAACTTCAGGGCGGAAAGATAGGCCTCCTCGGTCTGTGCCTTCATCTCAAAGAGATAACCCAGATTGCTGATAAAGGATGCTATACAAGCCAAAAATAAATATGAATGGATGGCGTTTTTCCATCTGGAAAACACAATGCAGATCTCAATAAACAAAAGGCTTATGGTGATGTACTGCACGGTAAGTAATGTATTATGTAAGTTCGGATTAAGTATCATGATGCTGTATGCTCCTTCTCTGTCGCCACCGAAGTGCGGCAGTATGTCTACGTATCATTGGTTTATGGGTAAAATGATAGTGGCCTTTGTCCCCTGTCCTATCTCCGACTCGATCCTGAGATCCCCGTCGCAAACGCTCCTTAGTCTTTCTCTGATATTTTTCATGGTAGAGTGGGAATCATCATCCTGCGAAAAAGCGCTGATATCAAAGCCTACTCCGTCATCTTCTACCGTAACCTCGAAATGATCCTTGTACCTCTTGGATCTGATGGAAACTATCCCCATGCCCTTTTTACTCTCACGTATCCCGTGTATCACCGCATTTTCCACCAGGGGCTGCAGTGTCAGGGTAGGGATCGAAAAGTCTATATTATCCAGATGATAGACCACCTTCAGAACCCCTCCAAAACGAAGTTTTTGCAGGGACAGATATTCCTCTGTCTGCTTCATCTCATCCGCAAAGGGGATGGGCGTGTCTACAGTCAAAGCATCTATGTGCTTCTCCAGATAGGTTGTAAACTCCGAAATGGCCTCCTCGGCCCGGGGCGGATCCTCAGCACACAGCTGCCCAATGGTATTCAGGGAATTGATGATAAAGCCCGGCTGCATCTGCGCCAGGAGCATGTTGACCTTGAGACGCTCGTTTTCCTTTTCCTTTTTGTAATACTCGTCGCGCTGGCCTACGGATATGTAAAGGTACATGATAAACGCACCTATGGATGTGCCAAGAACGATAAACTGTATGCCGAAAAGCACCGTCTGCATGATGATCCCAAGCAGGGGAACAGCCAGATAGATCAGAAAGGCATGCCGCTGCTTTTGAGTGAGGCGATCGCGATTTTGATGAAGAGCGAAAAGATTAACGATCATAATGATCACCGGTGCCACCATGATGATGGGGAAAATGGGTCCCCTGTGGTATCCGTTTTGATCATCGACATAATAGACCACTTTGGAAAACTGGGCATAGAAAAGAATGAGTGCGTATACGCACCACAGAACATAGGCCACGAAAAACACACGCTGCTTCCACCACTGCTCGTGGCCGCTCTGGTAAAGCAGAAAACCTGTAATAAGGAACGCAAGAATGGAAGATAATAATGCCTGGCCGAAAAAGACGATCCTGGACAGGATGGCCCAGCCTGGACCGGTATTGTACCAGGTCAATGCCCTGGCCAGAATGAAAATATCATAGGTACAAAGGATACCGAAAAAAGACAGGAAAAAGCCTCTGGTGTCCTTCTCCATGAAACGGCCGAAGAGCGCCTGCATAAGACCGATAATGGATATCACCAGTCCCGCCACCGCAACAACTATATTTGCGTTCCTAAGCCCTTCTGACATACAGCCCCCTGTCAAACAAATATAAGATATCGGGTTAATTATACCTAAAACAGGTTGTATAAACAACAAAAAACGGCATAAAAAAGCCCCAGAGGATTGATTGCTCCGGGGCTCTGTGATTCTTTGATGGGGACAAAATATGATTTGTAATCGGTCACACTATGATTTTTCCAGAAGGGCGATGACTTCAAGGTGGCGGGTGAAGGGGTACATGTCAGTGGCTGACATCCTCTTTATCTCATATCCAAAATGTCTGAACACCTCGTAATCTCTGGCTAATGAAGCGGGACGACAGGCAATATAAATGATGCTTTTTGCCCCGTAGGATAGGATCTTTCTCAGGGCCTTGGGATGGACACCGTCTCTGGGAGGATCCAACACTATCACCTCCGGTGCATCAGTCAGATCATCTAAAACCTGAAGCACATCTCCGGCGATAAACTCACAGTTTGTGATCCCGTTATCCCGGGCACTCTCTCGTGCTGCCTCCACCGCCTCGGGAATGATCTCCACTCCCACCACTCGCTCTGCAGCCGGGGAAAGCAATTGGGATATGGTACCCGTACCGCTGTAGAGATCATATATGGTCTTCGGCTTTGTGCCGGATGAGTTCAGATATTCACGGGCTGTATCGTACAGAACCTCCGCGCCTGCCGAATTGGTCTGGAAAAAGGAAAAGGGTGATATCCTGAAGTTAAGTCCCAGCAGGGTCTCGGTAAACTCAGGCTCACCATAGAGGATCGTGGTCCCCTGATCCTCCACCACATCGGCGATACGATCATTTTCAGTATGCAGGATGCCGCGTATGACTCCCTCGCAGCCGCAGTTTAGTATCGCTTCCTTA
>JAILEN010000032.1 GCA_024687655.1 Lachnospiraceae bacterium
TACCAAAGCTCTCTACTCCACGGAGTTTTCCCTTTTTGATTTTTATTCCACCGGAGGTCATATTACCATCGTGATCACCGGCAACCCTGCCTCCGTCTAAGACTACAGGTACCAGATCATTTTCATGTACATTGGGAGCACCTGTGACTATCTGAATAGTTTCAGAGCCCACATTCACCTGACAAACTATGAGTTTATCTGCATCGGGATGAGCCTCGATCTTTTCTATCCGTCCTACTACGATCTTATCGAGATCGGAAGCCATATCAGTGGTAAATTCCACCTTTGAACCGGACATGATCATGGCATCCGTATACTCCTGGGGTGTCACATCAGCGATCCCGGGAACCAAACTTTTTATCCATTTTAAAGATGTCTTCATTTTTATATCTCCTATATCTTTGTCATCCTGAGCGTAGCGAAGGATCTTTAGAACATACTCAGGAAACGGGTATCATTCTCGTACAAAAGCCTCATGTCATCGATCTCGTACTTCAAAAGCGCTATACGCTCCAGTCCCACGCCGAAGGCAAAGCCCTGGTACTCATTGGGATCGATTCCGCTCATCTCCAACACATGGGGATGTACCTGACCGCAGCCTAAAATCTCGATCCAGCCCTCTCCCTTACAGAAGCGGCAGCCCTTGCCATGGCACTTGAAGCAGCTCACATCCATCTCAGCCGAAGGCTCCGTAAAGGGGAAGTGATGGGGTCTGAACTTGACCTTTACATCTTCACCGAACATCTCCCTGGCAAACTCGGCAAGCGTACCCTTCAGATCTGCAAAGGTGATGTCCTTGTCGATGGCCATACCCTCAACCTGATGGAAGGAAGGAGAATGCGTAGCGTCCACCTCATCGGATCTGAACACTCTGCCTGGAGCGATCATCCTGATGGGCATGCGTCCCTCCTCCATCCTGTGTACCTGGCAGGATGAGGTCTGGGTGCGGAGCAAAATGTCCTTGTTTATATAGAAGGTATCCTGCTCATCCTTTGCGGGATGGTTGGCAGGAATGTTGAGCGCTTCGAAATTGTAGTAGTCGAACTCCACCTCAGGGCCCTCAACCACTTCATAGCCCATTCCGATAAAGATCTTCTCGATCTCCTCAAGGGCGATGGTGTTGGGATGGCGATGTCCTGCAGGTATTTTTTTGGCAGGAAGGGTCACATCGATGGTCTCAGTGGCAAGCTTGATCTCCATCTCCTTTTCTTCCAAAATGCGCTTGGCCTCGGCCAGTTTCTGCTCGATGGCCTCACGGGTCTCGTTTACCATCTGGCCCACCTTGGGACGATCCTCGGGAGCAACGTCCTTCATGCTCTTTAAAATGGTGGTAAGCTCACCCTTTTTGCCAAGGATGGAAACCCGAACGTCGTTTAAGGCGCCGGCTTCCTTAGCCTTTTCAATCTGTTCAAAAGCCAGATCCTGTATCGCTTTTAACCTGTCTTTCATTATCATCTACTCCTTATCTTTATCATTCAAAGGGCTCATGAAGCCGGTACGCTCCAACTGCCCGAAGGATCTTAATATCCGAAATATGCATCAATACCGTCTGCAATCCCCTGTACCATGGCAGCCTGCCCCTCTGCGGAGGACATATAGCTGTCATCTGAGGAATTGGTCATAAAGCCCATCTCCAAAAGTGTCACCGGTATGGTACTCCAGTTGGTGCCGGTCAGATCATCCCGTAGCGACAAGCCCCGGTTACCGATACCCGTGGCAGCACAATATGCATCTATCACACACTTTGAAAGCCTGCCCGAAGCCTCCGAAAGTGATGCTACATAAGGGTTGTCTGCCGATGGATAAAGCACGCTGGCGCCTCTGACTGATGAGGCAGCGCCGTCTGCGTGAAGCCTGATGGCCACGTCGCACTTTTCGTTGAGTTTTTGTGCACGCTCTATATTGGTGATATCAATATCATTTTTCTCACGGGTCATGACCACCTTGTAGCCCCGGTTTTTAAGCTCTTCCTTCAGCGCCAGCCCGATCTCCAGTGTAAGCTGATATTCCGGCTTTTTGGTAGATACCCCGGAGGTGCCTCCGGCCACCTTGGCCTTTTTAGTAGAGCTGCTTGGTCCTATGGGCTCGGTGCCGCTGTTGCCCCGAAGCTGATGTCCCGGATCTATGCCGATGACCTGCTTGGGAAGCAGCTTTACCACATAGCTTACTGACTCATCACCGGATGTGGCGGTGACTCTCACCTTGCCGTACCGCTTCGCCTTTAGCTTGCCGGTCTTTGAGATAGTGGCCTTGGCCTTGTTGGATACCGACCAGGTCACATCCTCCCTGTTGGTCTCAAACTGGAAGCTTTTACCGCACTTAATCTTCTTTTTTACAGCGGTAAACTCCAGTGCATCGGCCTCATCCCCGGACTCATCCTCATCGTCCACGGTCTCCTCAGCCTTTGTGACCGTTTCCGCCGTCTTATCCGTAGCTGCATTGCTGTGGGAAGCACATCCGAAAAGCACCGTACCCAGCACCAGACTGAGTACCACTATATATAATTTTACTTTTTTCATAGGAAAACCTCGCTAACGACACAGTATGATAGCATATTTTATGAGATTTTTCAATTAGCAACGGGATTTGAATCCGGCGGCCTGGGATCGAAGCTCTGCGGCACTTTCCATGGTGACCTCGGTGATCTCCGCTCCGCCTATTAGCCTGGACAGTTCTGCTGTGATCTGGTCCCCGTACAACCCACGGATGGAGGATATGGTACCACCGTCTACAGCCTCTTTTTCTATGAGGTAATGATGATCCGCCATGGCTGCGATCTGGGGTAAATGGGTGATGCAGATGACCTGACGCTCACGGGCTACCAGATATATCTTTTCGGATACCGCCTGGGCCGTGCGCCCGGAGATCCCCGCATCTATCTCGTCGAATATCAGGGTATCGATGGTATCCTTTTTAGCCAAAATGGTCTTAATGGCAAGCATGACACGGGAGAGCTCTCCCCCGGATGCTATGGCCGAAAGGGGACGGACCGGCTCACCGGGGTTGGCAGACATCATAAACTCCGCCTCGTCAAAGCCCCTGGCAGAATAGCTATCGCGCCTTGAAAACTCCATGCGGAAATCCGCATCCAAAAACTGGAGCTGGGAAAGGACCTCAGTGACCTCACTGCAAAGCTTAGAGGCCGCATTCTTTCTCATGTCGGAAAGCTGTGTGGACAGGTCCTTCAGATGTGACTCGTACTGCATCACTTCATCACGAAGCTTTGCGATATATTCATCATGATCCTGCAGTTTTTTAATACGCTGGGATTTTTCCTCAGCCGCCGCCAGGATATCCTCGATGGTGCGCCCGTACTTGCTCTTTAACAGATTGATGGTATCCAGGCGGCTCTCCACCTCGGCAAATCTGCCGGCGTCACTTTCCATATCGGAAATATAAGATGAAAGGGAACGGGCTGCATCGGAAATGATACTCTCCGCATCAGTCAGGGCAGATGCTATATCCGAAAGGGCAGGATCATACTCCGCTACTTCCGACACCTCCCTGAGTGCCCTGGAAATACCGTCTGCCGAGCCACCGGAGATCTCCCCGTAGGCGCCGGAAAGTGCCTGGGATATCTTTTCCGCAGCGGACAGTTTTTTATACTCCTCCTCAACAGCCTCATCCTCGCCGGGAGATAGCCTTGCGTCAGTGATCTCTGCCACCTCATGTTCCAAAAATGACAACTCACGGAGCCTCTCGCTCTCATCCACATCGGCCTCTTCAAGTTCCCGTTTTGCGTCAGCATATTCTTTATATGCTGCTGCCACCTCATCCAAAAGCCGGTGGGCGTCATCCCCCATAAAAGAGTCCAAAAGAGCCAGATGCTTTGACCTGTGCAAAAGGGACTGATGCTCATGCTGTCCGTAAATATCAATAAGAAGTGCGCCTACCTCACGTAGCCGCCCTGCAGGTACAGTCTCGCCGTTTATCCGGGCAACACTTTTATCCCCGGAGATCTTGCGGGTCAAAACCACTTCGTCCAGGGTCTCAATATCATAGGAGGCTAAAAGCTCCTTCACCTCATCCGAGGCGGAAAATGTAGCCTCCACCAATGCGTCATGGGAATCGTCTCTGATCACGTCCCTGCTGGCACGACCGCCGAGGGCAAGGGACAGAGCACCGAGGATAATGGACTTGCCTGCTCCGGTCTCTCCGGAGAGGATGTTGAGTCCGGGTAAAAATGAGATCTCCTCCTCCTCGATAAGGATGAGATTTTTGATGTGAAGATTAAGTAACATAAATTCCTTTCTACTCTCTTTCCACAGGATCTTACGTTACGGTTACATGGACTGGGAGAGCTTGCGGCGCATCCTCTCCAAAAATCCTGTCTGATCTATCCGGATCATACGGGTACTGGCGTCCGACTTTTTAATAATGAGCTTGTCACCCACTCCCATCTCAGTGGGGTAGGTGCCGTCATAGGTGACGTGGCCGGACTCCTTTGTGGTAGTGCGTCTGGCGTGGATGGTCAGCTCCACCTCATCTGCCGGATCCAGGACTATACTGCGGGCTCCCAGGGAATGTGCATTGATGGGAGTCATGAGGATCAGCTCGGTGGTGGGGTTTACAATGGGACCAAAGGCAGCCAGGTTGTAGGCCGTGGAGCCGGTGGGGGTGGCGAATATCATACCGTCACCGTGGATGCTGTACAGGTACTTTCCGTTGACATAGATGGTGAACTCCAGGACCGTGGTGTTGTCGTCAGCCACTATGACTATGTCGTTTAATGCACTTTCCATACGGGTCTTTTCGCCATTTTCCCTGAGTACATATCCCGACAGCATCATGCGATGCTCTATCTCAAATTCGCCGGAGATGATGCGGTCGATGGCAGAATTGACCTCGTCCTCATCCACATCACACAGAAAACCGAGGTGACCGAGGTTGACTCCGATGAGGGGTACTCCGGACTTGAAGGTCATCTGGGCAGCACGCACCAGAGTGCCGTCGCCGCCGATGGTAATGATGTAGTCGGCGTCCTCCGGAACCACTATCCTCTCGCCGCTGGTGTCCCTGGGTCTGGGGATCAGAGTGACATGGGAGCCGGATTCCTGTATATGGGCGCTGACACTTTTTACTATGTCGCTGTCCAGCGCACGCTCATTTTTTGTGATGACTACGAAATGCATATTACAGATTTTCCACCTTCATAAATATGTCCTTGTCGGCTTCCATGGAACTCTCGCTGCCCACGGCGCAGATGTATCCCTGATCCAGGATGGCACGCACGGGATCCGCCAGTTTTTGGATGTCTGCCGGCGTGGCATCGATTACCTGGTCACGCTCATGCTGCAGCTGCTCTATGGTCATGCCGGTCATATAGGCCGTAAAGGATCTGGTCCCCTCCTGAGCCGGAGTCAGGGGAGTATCCATGGAACTGACGGTACCGATGATGTATTTTGTCATGTCTCTCTCATCGGCGTCAAACTCCCTGACATAATCGTCGGTATGCTCAAATATATCGTTGGTGCCAGCCAGTTGAGGATCACGGTAGGAGGCAAAGTTCACCTCACCCGTGCGGGAAAAGCTGGACATACAGCCGTATGCTCCACCCTTTACACGGATATTGATCCAGAAATAATCATAGGACAAAATGGTGCGCAGGATCTTCATGGCACCGGTATACTCATACCCTGCCTTTTTGAAGTCACCTGCCCTGCCCACGTAGTTGACCTGGGAAGGAGTCTTGAAGCCCTCATTTTTCTTCTCCGTGGAGATGGTGCCAGGCTCCGCTGCCGTCACATCGGGATTGGCCTCTTGGAGCTCCTCCACGGCAGTCATGAGTACAGGAACGGAAAGCTTGGCCAGCGCCAATGCCTGAGCGTCACCTGTGGTGGAGACTACCACGTCATCCTTTGTAAAGATGGTGCACATAAGGCGCCTGACATCCTGACAGAACTGCTCGTATCTGTCCTCAAAGTGCTCCTCGAAATCACACAAAAATCTATAGTACTCGATGCCCGAGGTGGCGTCCAATATAGCCGCCGCGGGGGAGAAATATGCTCCGGCCCGTAAGGGTGCGGCAATATGCCCCGCCTGGGTGATGCGGTTCTGGAGTTTGAGTTTTTCCATGCCCAAAAGCTCCTGTACCCTCTTTTTGTCGGAGAAATCGGACAAAAATGCCATCTGCTTCAAAAGATCCATGGCCTCCGCCGCATTCTCATACAGATATCTCATCCGCATCTCGCATACAAAGCGGTATCCACCGGCCATTTTGGGATATACCTTAAGGTTCAGGGAAATGCCGCCGGTCAGCAGGTTGATCTCATTGGACAGCTCGTTGTAAGTATAATCTGCCGTATCCAGCATGCCCATCATCTGCACCATCAGTGACAATGCAGGCAGATCGTCACCCACCGCCTTTTGGGCATCAAAGCAGACTATGAGATAATTGATACCGTTGGTCCTGATATCGTGATGCAAAAGCTTCACGCCATGATAACTGCACTCGTCGTTTTTAAGCGGCCTGACCGGACGCTTCAGATCGGTCCTCTTTAAAAGAGGTATGGTGGCAAGCTCCTCAGGTGTGGAAGGCGTATCCTGATACTCCTTGAGGTGGGATGTATATTCCACGATATGTGCGATCTCATCTGCGGACAGCTTTGACTTGTACTCTGCCAGCCTGGCGCTGAGCTCCTCCTCCTCCGCAGCCGTCTGTCCCGGCACGGGAGTAAGTGTCAGCACCGTGGCATGATGGTTGCCCAGGAGGTAGGTCTTGATCAGATCCTCAAAATAGCCGCCATCCACCTTTTTCTTCAGATCCTCCAAAACCTCGATGCCGTGAAGGTGCATGAAGGGCTGGTTGTCATCATAGATCCAGCTGTCCAAAAGCTGCAGACCGTACATCAGTCCCTTTGGATAACTTCCGAAATCAGCCTCCTTGTACTTGAAAAGGGAGGAATTGATGGCGGCGTGGAGGGCCTTTTTATCTATGCCGCCCTCTGCCATATCAGAAAGGGTATCCCTGATGATCTGTACAAAACGATCACGATCCGCTTCATTGGCGCCCTTTGCCACAACGGAAAAATAGGGCTGATATATACCGGAATCGTATCCGCCTATGATATCCTTGCCGATGCCTGCGTCCAAAAGGGCCTTTTCTATGGGCGCACCCGGGGAGGTGAGCATGGCGTACTCCAGGATATCCATAGCCTGATACAGGGCGGGATCCAGGTTGTCCGCCACGGAGATATTGTAGGATAAAAATGTCTTGTCGGCAGTATCCTCGTCACTGCCTATGGAATATGACTTTTCAAGATACCGGGTCTTGTCAAAAGGCTCCTGCTTTTTGATGGCGGAATCCACCTCTATGCGGTTGAAAAATGACAGGTACTCCCGGTCCAGATACTCCAGCCTCTCCACAAAGTCCATGTCGCCGTAGAGATAGATGTAGGCGTTGGAGGGATGATAATACTTGCTGTGGAAATCCAGAAAATCGTCATAGGTCAGATCCGGGATGTTTTTGGGATCACCGCCGGACTCCACCGAATATGCGGTATCGGGATAGAGAGAATTGAGTATCTCGCGGGAGAGCACATCGTCGGGATTGGAAAAGGCGCCGCGCATCTCGTTGTATACCACGCCGTTGATGGTCAGCTCGGAGTCCACATCCTCCATCTCGTAGTGCCAGCCCTCCTGAGAAAAGATCTCCTCGTTGGCGTAGATGTTGGGATGAAGAACCGCATCCATATAAACGTCCATAAGATTCTTAAAGTCCGCATCGTTGGTACTGGCCACGGGATACACCGTCTTGTCCGGGTAGGTCATGGCATTCAAAAACGTGTTGAGAGAACCCTTTGCCAATTCCACAAAGGGGTCCTTCACGGGATATTTTGTGGATCCGCAAAGCACGGAATGCTCAGTGATATGGGCCACCCCTGTGCTGTCATGGGGCGGTGTACGAAAGCCTATGTAAAAAACCTTGTTTTCGTCATCATTTTCTATGATGCAGATCTTGGCACCGCTGCGCTGGTGCCTAAGGATATAGCCAACCGAATGGATATCCCCCAATCCGGTCTTTCCTATCTGGACATACTCTCTGGGAATGTCTCTCATTTATTATTTCTCCTATGTTTTAAGATCCTTCGTCGCTATGCTCCTTTCGATGACAATTGTCATTTAAGAGCGAAGCGGAGAATCTTTTAATTGCCGTTTAATTCCTTAATAATGTCCGGAAGTAACGCATCCACCTTGTCATTATCCAGCTGACATGTACCCGCATTGGCATGTCCGCCGCCGCCGTACTTCAGGCACAGATCGCCGATATTGAAATCCGATGACCTGTTGATAATGGACTTGCCGATCATCACGGCAGTATTCTGCTTTTTGAAGCCCCAGGCCACATGTACCGATATCTCTGCCTCGGGATGCATGGCGTAGATCATAAAACGGTTGCCGGCATAGATGGTATCCTCATTTCTCAGATCGATGACCACCACCTTGTCATGCATTTTTGCGATGCGCTCCAGCTGCTTTTTGAAAAGCTCCTGCTGCTCAAAATAGAGATCCACCCTCTCCTTAACATCCGGAAGCTCCAGAACCTGATCGATGGGATGCTCCACACAGTAATCGATGAGCTCCATCATCAGATCGTAATTTGATATCCTGAAATCGTGGAAACGGCCCAGACCGGTGCGGGCGTCCATGATGAAATTCATGAGCACCCAGCCTGTGGGATTCAAAATCTCATCCTCGGTGAAGTCTGCGGAATCACCCTTGTCCACTGCGGTCATGATCTCCTCGGAGATCCTCTTAAAGGTCTCTGCTCCACCGTAATAATTATAGACCACCCGGGCTGCCGACTTGGCCAGTCCCTCAATGATAAACTTGTCCTTGACCTCCTCAGCATTCAGGCGTCGAAGCTCACTCTCGTGATGATCGAATGCCAGCTTGACCCTGGGATCGAAGGGCAGATTAGTGGTAATGTCGTCCCCCGTCAACTCCACCTTGCCATCCTGCACATCCTTGGGATGCACGAACTTGATCTCGTCTATGAGATCAAGCTCTTTTAAAAGCATGGCACATACCAAACCGTCAAAATCACTTCTCGTAACAAGTCTTCTGCTCATAAAAGTCCCCTCCTTGTCATCTGTACGTTGACTGTCCTTTGATTTTAGCATATTGGAGGGATTTAGTTAAGTGTTTTTTGGGAAGAACCTACTATCTTAGCAAGCCCTGCGGCTGATTGATTGCCTTCTCCTTGCCTACAGACAACATGTCATATAAACCGGCAGATATACGATACCATCAACTTCCTTAAGGTCAGAGGTATGTAAAACGTATGCTGTGTTCAACTGCTCATGGTATTTTTTTCTAAATTTATTCAGAGATGACAAAGTATAGTTTTTCCCAGACTTCACCTCAAATTTTTCCTAACCACCCCAAAAACCGGATTTCCTCCTGCGTATTTATCCTCATAGTAACAGTACGGACGCTGTACGATACAGCAAAACAAAGAAAATGGAGGAATTTATCATGAAAAGAAAGATTATTGCAACTGCTCTGTCACTCGCTCTTATAGGGGCAGTAGGAACCACATCATTTGCAGCTCCCATAGGTGGCAATCAGCTGAACCAACAGCAAACAGAAAACTTCGGAGGCCAGCAGACCTTTGGGCAGTCCGACAACCAGGCATTTGGCGGTCAGCAGGGCCCCGGACAGAACAATCAGGACTTTGGCGTTATGCAGGGCCCCGGACAAAACAATCAGGACTTTGGCGGTATGAAGGGACCCGGACAAAACAATCAGGATTTTGGCAACATGAACTTTGGTACGATGGATCAGATAAATGGCGAGAAGCCTGATAATGAAGAAGGACCCGGAAGTGCTATAAAATCTTTTATTGAAGCATTAGAAGATGGTGATCTTAAGACCGCTTGCGAAGAAGCTTTTGAGGCATGCGAAACCGGGATCAAGGCAGAGATCGAGGCAGAGCACAATGATACATCAGATGATGACATGAAGGCCCTCAAGAAAGTCACGAACGCCGCAAGAAAGACGCTCGATGCCGCACTTGAGGCTGCTGGTGCAGACATGAATGAGATACTCCAGATCCCCGAGAAAAAGGAAGGCAACAAAAAGTACATGAAAAAAAAGATGAGAAAGGATGTCATCCAGGAGATTGAGCAGGAAGAAGCGACTTCAGAGAATGCTACAACGGTGTAAACAAAAACAGAGCTTCAGCCCTTATTGGGCTGAGGCTCCTTTATGCGATTAACTTGCGGTTTTACTTATTTTACAAGCATATTGTCATATATGGATGAATTGTCACTGATTAATCCTCTCTGCCAGTTTCTTTCTCTGCCTTCTCTCATGCTCAAGTCTTTCCTGTATTTCATCCATCCGATTGAAAATATTCGCGATAGCTTCAGTCTCATCCTTAGAACGCTCTACGGATACATTCTTATTTCTTGCCGCTATATCCTTTGCAAAGAGCTTTCCAAATGCCCATCTTACAAAAGGCTGTATAAAGAACACCTGCGAAAAGAATGCAAATGGAAAGTTATGACATATAAGCTCTATCCAGTTAGCAAAAAGCGTAAA
>JAILEN010000049.1 GCA_024687655.1 Lachnospiraceae bacterium
GCGGGAGCGAAGCGGACGCAGGGCACCCATTTTTGACAGGAGGATACGGTAGTAGTAAAATACACCCATCTGGATCGATTCTGTATACCCGATGCAGGGGTACTCTACTTATTCTCAACTGACAGTAAATTTACGCCGTCCCCATAGGAAAGTGGCAAAATCCTCTGTTTTATGGTATGATTTACTTGTAAGGGAGGTGGTCATATGGCATCTACGATTACAAATTGCATGGATTCTCCTATAAAAGTGTCGTTGAACGAATGGGCAAGCCATATAGGAAGGGCGTCTGTTCTTAGAAGCAACGAAGGCGAGTATGAGGTTTTGGCATACTCCGATAACAAGGAAGACTTTCCGGAGCTTAGTAAGATGGCACGGAAGCATGATGCCAAGTATATGAAAAGCATCTTGAGTGAGGGAGTAACAGCAATTGACTGAATTGAATGTCGCAGCAGAGCGTGAGGAATCTGCATATCGTCTTATGATCGGCTGCAAAACTAAAAGTATACGGAAAGTCAGACTGCCTTGGCTCTTTTCTTTTCTTATGCATACTCTTCTTTCTCAACCGGTATGGAAGGCTTTTTTACATCCCCATAGCTTGCATTTGCTATAAAAATCTGATCAACAATGTTATATAGAGCACCTACAAGAAGCGATATGATACACGGTATCGCATACTTTCTCATCAAACTTCCTATCGGCTCCACCCCAAGATAACTGTTTTCATTTCCATTCATTTTTGGCCCTCCTTATCATAAAAATAAAGCGCATAGCCCATAAGCTGGATTTACGCCGGGGCTACACGCTTTCTTACAAAAAAAAAGTGCCACTAACTGGATTTACGCAGTTACTGCCACTCGTCGGTAGAAAGGATAACATATTTTCTATAAAAAAATCAAGAAATTTTAAAAATGTTAGCACTCCCACTTGACGAGTGCTAATAATAGTGGTATAACATAATCGAACAGAGGAACAGAGAAGACCAAAAGAACCAACTATTCCAATGATCTAATCCCTCCTTCCCCTTGCTCAGTAACTATCAATAGTATTGAGTGAAAAGGAGGTATGCATTATGTTAGCACCTAGTATTTTTGGAGAGAATTTGTTTGATGGCTGGTTTACATTCCCTGATTTCAGAGATATTGACCGAACCGAAAGGAAGCTTTACGGCAGACATTACGACCGAATGATGAGGACGGATGTCCATGAGCATGATGATCACTACGAGGTTGATATTGATCTGCCCGGTTTCAAGAAGGATGAGATTACCCTTGAACTGAAAGATGGATATCTTCTGGTAAGCGCAAACAAGAGTCTTGATAATGATAAGCAGGACAAGAAGGGCAAGCTTGTCAGACAGGAACGCTATTCCGGATCAATGCAGAGAAGCTTTTATGTAGGCGAAAATATCACAGAGGATGAAATCAAGGCATCCTTTAAGCATGGCGTTTTAAATCTAACCGTTCCCAAGGAAGAAAATGAAAAGCTTCCGGAGAAAAAACAGATCCTTATCGAGGGATGACTTTAAAAATCGAGCCTGTGGAAATTGATATGCTCCCTTTTGGGTAGACAAGCATAATAATAAAAGGCTTGCTACCCAGAAGGGAGTATTTTTATGGTTATGAGAAAGATAGAACCCGAAGTCAAGGTGGAAGCTGTGCGACGGATGAAGACGGATCACTTCCTTATGTGATATGGTTATATGGCCATGTAGAGTAGTGTGTTTCAGAAATCCATGGAACTGATAAGATCCTTATATCGGGAAGTCTCTGCCACAAGGAGCTTCTGATGGATGCGTCCCATACCGTTCGCGGTCTCTCCGGCCTGTTCGGACATGTCCCGGCTGCGGCACAGGATGCTAAGCATAAAGCCCTGTTTTTCCGACTGCTGCAGTGCTTCTATGGAATGGCCGATCAGATCCTGCTCGATGGCAGGGTCCTCTGCTGCCAAAAGCAGCGGGTAACAGTTTACCCCCCGGGTCATACAGATAAACACTCCGTCCACCTTCTTATTCTTATCAAAAGAAGCGAAACTCAGTAATATCTAAAGAGAAATCTTCCATGATCCGGATCACTTCCTGCCTATGAGTTTTTCTATGGCTTTTTGGTCCGCATACGGAAACCGAGTCTTTACATGATTTACTACCCGATCTAATGATACTTCCGGGGCTTCCTTATAGGCCGAAGTAACCAGCTCATAGCCCCATATTGCCTCCGGATGAAGCATGACCGACACCGGCATTCCATATTGCTCGCCTCTCTTATTCACCCGTCTGTGGAAGTCCGTGATCACAAGATATGTCTGCATCTGCAATCCGGTGATGATCCCGGGATAGTTTTTTTATTCTTTTTTCCCAAAGCCTGCCATCCTCTTAAGATCAGTAGATAGTATCTCATCATCGCAAAAGATAATGTTCCCATCTTCATCTGTTTTAGTCAGGATATCCTATCCATGTCATATGACTCCTTGCTGATCTTGTTTCCTTTGACCACAGTATTATAACACACCGCTGTAACGATAAGGTCCGCACAAAACACAAATGACAGGACGCTGTATATCACCATCCGGCGGTAGCTGATCCTGCCGCTTTGTTTTAAGATAGCATATACAGGTATCGATACCATCCCGGTAATGACAATACTAATGCAGTCAACCACCCCTAAAAGCAGGGTAAAGCCAAAGGTAAAAATAGTCAGTATACATATTACTGCCACCACGAATACCGCAACATAACATGGAATCTGGACAATCCTCATGATCATCTGCGTTCTTATCAGCGAAACACCTTCATCATCAGATATCTCGCCGCTTTTTTTGATCCCATACACAGCATAAGCTATGCCCATAACAAGAAAAAGGATCGTGGGTATGATTAGTATACATATACCCATGATCAGATAATTACTGTCAAGCCATTCAGAAACGTTATCCGGCAGCCATCCTCCCAACCGGCTTGCTGCAAATGGCAGAACAATGGTAAAAAACTCCAGATAAATATATAATCCCGCAATAATTATCGGTGCTTTTCCTATGTGTTGTCCCTTCATTTTATCCTTTAAAGTACTTTTTTAGCTCATCTTCTAAAAAGCACATCTGCTCAAACTCTTTGTCATTCGCGTCTTTTTTTGCTTCTTCTATCAGTTTCATCAGGTTACCCTGCATAACAACAAGCTTTCTGCTCTCGTCATATACCAGTTCAAATGCCATGCAGCATTGAGAGATCTGCGCCTCAAATCTTGACCGCTCAAACACCCTTGGAACGCACCGATGCTCCTTTACGCATATCATTACCTCGTCCCTTGCACACTCGCGTTTGGGCGGATTCTCGTAATTTGCGCGCTTTTCATAAGGTATCTCCGCCAATACGCGAAAAATATCTACCTTGTCTGCATCCCTCAATATATCACAAAAAAGCTTCTCCCGGACGGTCAGATCCCCGGGCAGATTAAGCTTATTATGGAGTCTTATCGCCTTTTCGGTCAAAATCATCCAATCATCCGGCAGCCCATCAGTATTAAACCTGTCGATTATGCCATCCTTAAAAAGGATATCCGCTCCAAGCTCAGCATGATCAATAGAGTGAGCATCCAAAAAAGTACCATATCTCCGTAGCTGCTCAAATCTGCCTATATCATGTAAAAGCCCCATAATCCACGCAAGCTCGATATCTTTGTCATCAGAAAAAACGGATGAGGCTATCTGTAAGGCTATATCACATACCCTATAGGAATGCTCTATCTTTAGCCATACCTTTGTATCCTTAGAGTCGTAATGATCAGTGTATTCCTTAAAAACCCCTATTGCCTGTTCTCTGTTCACTTCTACCCTCTTTCGCATTATGACATCTTTATCCCATGGATAAAATTTATTATAAACTCCTCTTTTAGATTTACAATACTACTTTTGAGTTCTATAAGGTAAAGAGGCATTTTTACAGATTTCAGCCTGTCATAGGAGCTTATGCTGATAAACTCCAGAGTCCGTCGGTAAAAAGATACTGATGGTGGTCATAAGGGCGTCGTGGGGCTGTTGTTATTTGGGTAAAAGTGTTAGAATAATAGATGTTACAGGCTGATATGATAAAGCAGCAAGTAAAGAATACAGGGGAGGTTAATGTGGGGATGAAAACTCTATTAAAAAACGGGAAGATTTACGATGGCACGGGAAAAGACGCCTTTGTTGGCAGTATTCTTATTGAGGATAATAAGATAATAAAAGTTTTCCCAGATGATGATCCGTCGGAAGCTAATGCAGATTACACTGTGGATCTAAATGGGCTATCGGTTTCTTCGGGTTTCATAGACGGTCATTCACACAATGACTGGTTTGCGATAAAAAATGATCCCCTTCCGTATTTTGATCCTTTTATAAGACAAGGCATCACCACCTTTGTCACCGGAAATTGCGGTATATCCGAGATCGGATTTGACAAGGACTGCGAGTATGTGGACAAGATGGGAGGAGGCCTTTTCGGTTTCAGGAATACAAAGGGTGAGTACGGGAATATTTCTGAATACTTTGAAGCGACTGACCGTAAAATGCCCTGCAATATGGCCGTTCTTGTGGGACACTGTTCTGCAAGAGCTGCCGTAAGCGGATATGCGAATCGGAAGCTTTCTTCGGATGAAGAGGATAAGATGCTTGCCATCATCGAAGAAAACTTAAAGCAGGGTGCGGCAGGCGTTTCGCTTGGTCTTATGTATGAGCCGGGACTGTATGCTGATGTTGAAGAATTGAAAAAAGTTGCTGCGCTCTGTGTGAAGTATGACAAACCTCTTACGGTTCATCCCCGGGCAAACTCTGCGGTGTCAATGGCATATCCGGAGCTTTTCGGCAGATCACATATTCTCAGAGCGGTAGATGAGCTTGTGGAGATCGCAAAAGGGACAAAGCTCAAACTCCATTATTCCCACGCAATTTTTGTCGGTAAAAGATCACTTAAAGACAAGGACGAGTTCGTTCAGATCATGTCGGATCTGAGGAAAGACGGTGTGGATGCAATGTTTGATATCTACAACGAATGCCTCGGTGTATCCGTGATCACGGTTATACTGCCGACCTGGTATCAGGGCATGAGCCTTGAAGAGAGGAAAAAGCCTATAAACAGGATCAAACTGTCGATTCTGATAAAAGCTACAAGTGCGCTTTTGGGATTTGGTTTTGACGACATACAGATTGCATATATAGGAAAAGGGTATGAAAAGTACGAGGGTAAGACAGTCCATGAAATAGCAAAAGAAGAGAACATGAAGGACCTGGATGCCTACCTTATGCTTTGCGAAAAAAGTGATTTTTGCGGCAGGGTCAACATGGGTCCGTACTCTACACCGGAGATCATCAGCGACTTTGAAAAAAATGAATTTTGCCTGTATATGACAGATGGATGGGTTGAGGAGCACGGCATCCAAAACCCTGTGATATATGACTGTTATCCCAAGTTTATCAGGGATTCTCTTTTGGGGACAGGCTGCTCTATGCCAATGACGATCCGAAAGATGACGGGCGCCATTTCTGACAGGTTTTCATTAAAGGAGAGAGGCTATCTTAAGGAGGGTTATTATGCTGATCTTACGGTGTTTGACGAGGATGAGATCAAAGCCGCTACTCCGGATCAGGGGAAGCCTTTTGGAATCAAAAAAGTTTATATAAACGGACAGCTTGTGCTTGAAGACGGACAGTTAAGCGCTGAAAAGTTAAAGACGACCGGAATGGCTTTGAGCGTGAATTAGAAAAAAACGTGAGAAGAACTAATATCCTACTAAAAAACACATCCGCTACCGCACGCATCACCGCATAGCCCACGCTAAGAAAAAAAGTGTCGTGGGTAACAAGGCAAAGCCCTGCTCCTCCCGGAACGGATGGTGAGATTATTGTAACATATTTAGTCTCTATATGCTCTATGTCCTTATACATGACATATATCCTGTCAAAAGCATAATCCCACGCAACACCCCTTTCGGTGTTATGCCGAATTCGGTATAAAGGTGACAGAGGCATTGAATTTGGCAATCCATACGCAATAGAATGTGACAGGTATGGAGAGATAAAAACAAGGATGTTCTATTGCTACCCCTATTGCTCCTGGCAGAAGGGAATGCTTGAAAAAAACCACGAGTTTATAAGGGCCGTCCTACCCAAGGGAGAAAGCTTTAATGACCTTTCTCAGGAGGATGTGGATGTTATGATCAATCACATCAATAACTATCCCAGAGAAAGCCTAAATGGAGCCTCCCCCTTTGATCTTTCCGAGGTACTTCTCTGAAAGGACTTCTTAAAATCATTACGCTTTTACCGAATCAAACGGGATGATGTGGTGTTAAAACCATGGCTCCTTAAAAAATCGTAAATAATTGTAATTAATATCAAAATATAAATCAGTCTGTAGGACTAAATGCAATAAATTGAGTTTTGCGAGGTTTTTAGCATTTAGTCTTGGAAAACTGATGATAAAGGCCTTTTTGCCATACAAAAGATGTCATAAAAAAGGCCCAAAACCACGATTATTCGTGGCTTTGAGCTGGCAAGTATTTGCATTTACCATTGAGAATATAATAGTTTATAAAAAGTTTGCATTTACATCTGGAATTGACACCCTACAATGTAGGGTGTATTATTATAGTATAGAAAGTGAGGATAACATATGGATTCAGAAATGATACGTAGCTTTATTTAGGTTCCGCTGTTTACAAAACGATGGAAAGAAATTGGTCTAGACGATGACGAACTGCTCGCTTTACAGATTATGCTATTAAAGGATCCCGAGTCCGGGCCGGTAATGGAAGGAACCGGTGGAATCAGGAAGGTAAGATTTCCTCTCAAAAACAGAGGAAAAAGCGGGAGCGTTCGTGTTTGTTATGTTGATTTTGCCGAGTATGAGCTCACATATCTAATAACTGCTTTTACAAAAAATGAGCAGGAAAACCTGACACAGGAAGAAAAGAATGTATTAAAGAAATTGGTTAAAGCATTGAAGGATGAAGCCGCCAAAAACAGGAGGTAGTATATGGGATCATTATTTGACGATTTGGAAAAAGGGTTACAAGAAGCTATTAATTTTGAAAAGGGACGTGGAAAGGCTAAAACTACCACGTTAATGATCGAGCCTGTAAAAAAATACTCTAATGAGGATATCAAACGGATCCGAAATGAAGCCGGAATGACCCAGTCTGCTTTCGCAAAATACATGGGTGTTTCTCCTAAAACTGTTGAAGCATGGGAATTGGGAAGGACTCATCCAACTGGGCCTGCTTACAGACTCATAGGCATATTATCCGAGGGGAAAGAGGAAAATCTGTCATTTATAAAAAGATGCTAATGCTAACGCCTTTCTTCTTTCAGCATTGTAATGATTGAGGGTATAATCTGCTTTTTCTGTAGATAGGATAAACTGTTCCATTAATGAGCAATACTCGTCGTACTGTCTCCTTACTACTTATGAGGTCTTCCTCCGGGTAGGTATGCTCCGAAGCATAAGTGATAGTGGAGTCAGGAGAGGTACGCCCTACGGACATCGTACCGGTGATAGCACCCAGCCGCTCCGGTAAGAAGACCGTTTTTCCCATGCGCTGGGGCTTCTCAAACGGATTTAATGGTAAACCCATATTAAATGCCCGGGTAGAGACTGCCAGCGAAAGGCGATCCTTCATGGAGTCCTGGAAAAGCCGCCGCTGCATAATCCCTGCATCCTACTATTTCGAATGGGAACACTTTAAAGGCTCCGATGGAAAGCAAAAGACCGGGGCTAAGTATGCGATCCAGCCCACCGGTGATGATATCACATGGCTTTGCGGCTTATACCGCATGGAAGAGGACCTTCCCGTATTTGTTGTACTGACCAGAAAACCAGGAGAAAAGCTTTCCATGATCCACGACAGGATGCCGCTCATCCTTCCTGAGGACAAGATAGATGAATGGATCATGCCTGAAAGCGATCCCCAAAGCCTGCTTTCCTGCACGCTTACGGATATGTATATGGAGAAAGCCGACTAATCCCCTGATCCTTATGTATTTTGACGATTCTAACGAATAGTTAGAATCTTTAGTATCCCGGCGTAAAAGAAATGATGTAAGGGCAACGGTTCGGTGCATCAGGCTCTTCTTAAAGCATTATACCTATCCACTTTTGAAGCGACCAAGAAATGGACCATGCCACTCAGAAACTGGGGAAGAGTCTATGGTGAGCTTCAGATTATGTATGAAGGAAGACTTCCAGAATAAAAATATGAGCTTCAGTCCTACTTGGGCTGAAGCTCTTTTGTGCGATTATCTTCCGGTATAAACGACTACCAATTATAAAAAGTCTACAAATGCCTACTTTTTGATGGTGGAACCTCTTCATATCCCCATTTCATGTGTTTATATCCATCCTCTTCTTCTGGCCGGTTGTATCTATATCTTCTATTCCCAGTTCCCTCTTCTGTTACTATATCAAGATATTCCATGTCTCCTCTTTCAGGTGCTCTGTTGCCCACTGCCTGAATTTTGTGGCTATCTTTGAAAGTATCCTATATCCGATGGACAGAATCATGTCGAGGTTATAGTATTTTACATTGTAGTTTTTACCGTCAGCAGCAGTTGTTCGGAAATTCCGAACAACTGATTTTTCGTCTAGCTCCTCATCTTCAAAAATATGCTTTATGTGCTCACTTACATTTGATTTGCTGGATTGATATAGATCTGCAAGCTGCTGTTGGGTAAGCCAGACAGTTTCATCTTCTAGCCTTACATCTATCTCCGTTATGCCGTCTTCTGTTTTATATATCAGTATTTCGCCTTTGTCATTATTCATAAAATCACCCATTAATCTTCTTTTTCTCCTTTTTGGAGGGGAAGCCGTATAGCCCCAGCGCACCTTTTCATGTGATTGGCATACAGGGCACAGCCTCCGCATCGCTGGAGTTGCGGGGTAAAATTGTTACTTCATTTTGTGCCATGTATGGTCAATTGATAACTACAAGAGGCTTTTGAGAATCTCTGCCTCTTCGTCCGTTAGAGTAATGCCCTTCCCCATCTTCTCATGATCCGGTGACCAGTCACGGATATCATATTTAGGCTCAGCACCGTTCCAGGACACTTTCTTTTGCTTGTTAGGGAGCATCGCTGTCCACTTTTGACTTTTTTCATCACCAAATATCCAGCCAGAATAGTTTTTGCTTTCAAATACAAAAATCCCTTTTTGCGTGATGAAGATGACATCCACTTCGGATGTCTCGCCATTATCCTTAGGCAGATAAACATTTCTTAATACTTTACCCTTGCGGCCGAAAAGCTGAACCAGTTTAAGCTCTCGTTCCGTAAG
>JAILEN010000063.1 GCA_024687655.1 Lachnospiraceae bacterium
GGGGATCGCATGTGTGGAATCCATGCATATAAAAGGCATGGAAAAAACTGCTCCATATAATTATCATACCGATGCCAGGCGCCTCAAGGCCATGGAAAAGGAATACGATCTTATTATGGATAATGCCAATGCGCTTATCACGTTTTCCGCTTCGGATGAAGACGAGGATGACGGGACGGAAAAAACCGTTATTATAAAGGATAACACTCGCATTACCGTCTGTCACAAGTATGTCCGGATTGTATCCCTGTCCAAGCCGGATACACCTTTTTATTTCCGGCATCCCCTGATGTGCCGGGCTTTTATGAACTATGCAAAAAGCATAGGAGGCTAAAGGCACCTCCCCCGAAGCCGGGAACGAGGGCACGCCATAGCTACTGACAGCATTTCGACAGGTCTTCAACTCTTTAATACCATGAAGGTGTTTTTTACCTTCATGTCCGTAGCACCCAGTGATGATCCTCCATACTTTAACACAGTTATCTCCCGAATCCATTATGACGAGGTGCGCTTGTTTCTTTAGCGACTTGCAATCCAAATAAGACTTGTTATTCATTTTCACTTATTTTTCGGGACTTATGGTACAATTCCCTGTAGTACGCGTAAGCCCTTTTGCTTGCCTCATCGGGGTGTTTTCTTGCGACACTTTCAATGATAAGTTCATCCACTATATAGTCAGCAATCATACCTTTTAGAGTCTCATTGCCGGTCTGATCTTCTATCTGACGGAGGAATTGTCCCGCCGAAACAACAGGCATGATGTATTCCTCTTTCTGCTTTGTAACATAGTTCATAAACTCCGCTTCCGTATATGGCTGATATCCGTATGGATTTCCGCATCCTTATACTACTCACGCTGGGTCTTTTGCCTTTTCGGTCTTTATTTTTTGCATCTTCTCTTGTCTTTTCTTCCGCTCTACGACTATTGATACCGCTTTTGCAAAAGTATCAAGGATAGACTGGGATTCGTCTCTTGGGAACAACTCATATAAGGGGAAATTGCAGTAGGTACTTATAAGAGGCAGCATGGATACCTGCATATCCCTGTCGCCGCTTTCATATTTGCTCAATGTAGTTCTGTCTAAATCAAGACAGTTCGCTAATTCAGTCTGTGAGAGGCTTCGCCTAACACGTCTGGCTTTTATACGATTTCCGAGGTTTGTTAGAAACTCTGATATAAGGTCTTTTTTCTGCTCATCAGTAAGTTTTGTTATTGTCTTATACATATCTGCTCCTTTCAGCAGATAGTGATCGACAGACGTACTCTATAAGTGCTCCCCTGAAGTGTCCTCCGGTAAAACCGTCATAGTTTGTAATATCCTTAAAGGACTCACGCAGAGCGTTAGTGGGCTTAATCTTGTTGTACTTATTAAGTTTGTAACCCGGTATTATTTTTTTCTTCTTTTCATTCTGCTCATCCATATCTATCCCTCTTTACTGTCATGCCGCCTACTTGACAGTCCAAAAATTGGGTATCAGCCTTTCCACTCTGATCCCTTTGTTTTTCATACTTCTAATATGGGTTGCAGAAATTTCAGATAAGAAAGATGTATGTGTTTGATGCTTCCAGACACCTATTAAGGAGAAATGTCGCAGCAAGAACATTAGATGAACTAAGAGACAAGGTATATAACTTTGAAAAAGGCATCACTGGCAATACCCTGAAGACCTTTAAGGATGTTTTTGAGATTGCTCAGGAAGAAAAGCTTAAATACTGTAAAGATCCAGAAAAGAAGCTGTCGATTACGAATACCATCAACCGCAACAGGTCAGAGTATACTCGTTTTTTTGCAGGAACAGAATTTGAGTCCAGATTTGTAGCAGACATTTCCAAAAAAGATATTGAAGCTATAACCTTGGCTGCGCTTAACAGGTACGACCTTAAGAAAAAAGGGTTCGCGAGCTTTCGCAGCATATTAAAAAGTGTATTTAAGCTGGCATTTGAGGAACACTGGATTGACGACCAGGTTTACGATCGTGTGAATTTCGACAAGTTCAAGGATATGATCGTCCGTGACACCCCGGTTGAAAAGCGCCTTCACTCTGACAATGACATGGTACGTATCTTGGATTTCATCCACCAAAACAAACTAAAAAGCCAACCTACTTACCAGCGTACGCTTTAGAGCTTCAGATACTGATGGGGCTTCGCCGTGGTGAAGTTCCAGCACTGATGTGGGATGACATCAAAAATGGATATATCGAGATATCCAAGGAACAGATTACTAATAAGAAGTCTCCGGAACACCCGAAAGAGACCTTTTCCATAGTTCATCACACAAAAACATGGAAAAACAGACGGTTCCCAGTCACAGCTGAAATTAAAAGCCTCTTAGAACGCATCCACAAGGCTCATAAACGCCTTGGAATTGACAGCCCATACATTTTCCCGGCTGAGAGCGAAAATGGCGTTATAACCAACAATACGGTGTATAACTTCTACCGGAGGATGTGCAAAAGCCTGAATATACCCATTAGTAAAGACTGCATTAAGGGTACACACAGCTTCAGGCGTAACGCCATCACGAATGTCGTAAACTTTCCCGGAGGAAATGCACTCATGGCATCAAAGCTTTATGGAAACACGCCAGATGTGGCAGAAAAGAACTATTACTCCGGACTGGATATGGACAAGGCAAAGGAGATCATTGAGGCTGTAAACTATCAGTAACCGTTCTGTAACCAACTGTAACCGACTGTAACCAAAAAATCATGGTTTCAGGCAAAAAGAAAAATCCCCAAAGCCTTTATTTCAAGGCTTTGAGGATCTTCTCCAACCGAGCGATAGACGGGGCTCGAACCCGCGGTCTCGACCTTGGCAAGGTCGCGCGTTACCAACTACGCCACTATCGCATATGATATCTTCTTCAAGCTTGCAGCCCTGACAGAAGACTCATCTCTGCCGCGCTCGCGACAAAAGATATATTATCAAAAGTGTATGTTTTTGTCAAGCACTTTTTTTATATTTTCATCAGATAAGAAACAGCTTATTCCTCAGCGCTTGCATTGGTGAGATAATCGCTGATGGCCGTAAGATCCACGGGAGTGGAAACGGTCTTGGCATTGGTCTCCTTGTAATCCATATACTTGGAAACACCTGAATATCCCAGCCATGCTACTGCTGCCACAAGTACAATAGCCACAATGGTAGTGCGGAGAATGGTAGTGATCTTTCTGGTGCGTACTGTCTTTTTTATATTCTTTTTCTGTTCCTTACGATAATCAACTTTTGCCTGACTCATAATAATCTCCAAATATCAATAATAGTGTCTTTCAAAAAAACACAAGATGCAGTATAACAAATTCCGCCTAAAAGTTCAAGTGTAATTTTCCCACCGGGCAAACGGCCGAAAAGTGTCTATTCCTCGCCGTTCCAGCAGTAGGTGCACAGGTTTTCCCTGTCTATGCCAACAGCCTCCAGCATATCATCCAAACGGTTGAATTTCAGGGAAGTAAAGCCCATCTCCCTGCAGATACCGTCCAACATTTTTTTATATCTGTCAGAATCCGGATTGGCGTAGTCCGTAAGCACGGATCTCTCCACATCTCCGCCCTCCTCCCGGGCTATGATGCGTCGTGCGATAAGCTCCATTTCCGAAGTGGACCTGGAGAAATTGATGTATTTGCACCCAAACATGATGGGCGGGCAGGCCGGGCGGACATGGACCTCCCTGGCTCCGCTGTGATACAAAAACTCCGTAGTCTCACGAAGCTGTGTCCCGCGAACGATGGAATCATCAATGAGCAAAAGTCTCTTGTGATCGATGAGCTCATGTACCGGGATCAGCTTCATCTTGGCAATGAGGTCCCTCTTTGTCTGCATGGTGGGCATAAAGGACCGGGGCCAGGTAGGGGTATACTTTATAAAAGGTCTGGAAAAAGGAACTCCGGACTCATTGGCATATCCCACTGCATGGGCCGTGCCGGAATCGGGAACACCAGCCACTGCATCTATCTCATTTTTTGTCATGCCATCCCTGCGTGCCAGAAGACTCCCACACCGGGTACGCATGCCCTCCACGGAAACGCCCTCATATGAAGACGCGGGATAACCGTAATACACCCACAGGAAAGTGCAGATCTTCATCTTTTTCCCGGGCTCTGAAAGAGTGGTCACTCCCTCCGGTGTCATCACCGCTATCTCGCCGGGGCCCAGCTCCCTGTAATCCTCGTAACCCAGATTCAGATATGCAAAGGCCTCAAAGCTGGCACAGTACCCCTCATCCTTTTTCCCTATCACAAGGGGCGTGCGTCCGTATCTGTCACGGGAAAGGTATATGCCCTTGGGCGTCAGCAAAAGAATGGTCATGGATCCGTCGATCACTTCCTGCGCATGTAAAAGACCGTCCACGATGTTATCTTTTTCGTTGATGAGCGCCGCCACCAGCTCCGTGGCATTGATATCTCCGCCG
Organism: Lachnospiraceae bacterium; assembly: GCA_024687655.1. GTDB lineage: Bacteria > Bacillota > Clostridia > Lachnospirales > Lachnospiraceae > JAILEN01. Next base: position 4,413 of record JAILEN010000063.1, read on the forward strand.
CTCATCTCCATAAACTGATTGCCAGGTCGTACCAGAAGGTCGTCCAAAAGACTGTTCATATTATTGATACGGCCCACCGTAACTATGGCAAAGGTGCCGTGATGGGACCTGACTATAAGGGGCTGGGGCTCATAATCGCTGATGGCTCCGATACCCATGTTGCCTTCCATCTCCTCCACATCCTTGTCAAACTTGGTCCTAAAAGGGCTGTTCTCAATGTTGTGGATGGCACGGTTAAAGCCGTCCCTGCCAAAGACAGCCATTCCGGCTCTCCTGGTGCCCAGATGAGAATGATAATCCGTCCCGAAAAACAGATCAAATACGCAATCCTCTTTTAAACATGAAGCAAAAAATCCGCCCATTCTGATACTCCTTTACAAATAAGATCCTTCGCTACACTCAGGATGACAGGGTGAACCCGTGCGCTCAGGATGACAACGATGCCAACCCCTGTAAGTTAACTCAGTTCATCCAAAGTCTTGCCGTATGGCGGCAGGAACTCATCCATGAAAACCGCCACCTCCGGAAGCTCATCCCTCATCTTATCAAGTGTCTTTTGTGTACTCTCCTTAGCAGTCTTAAACTCCGTATTGCCCGACTTTTCCTCCTCGATGCACTTTATTAGAGCCGACAGCTTGTCAGCTGCCTTAACCAGCCGGCGCATGTACGCATCATCTGCGGAATCATCAGCAAAAAATACCTTTTCGTAGGAGTCTCTGATATCCGCGGGAAGCTTGTTCAAAAGCTTGTACTCCGCCACAGCCTCCACCTTTTTATATGCGTCCCTGATGTCCTCGCTGTAGTACTTGACGGGGGTGGGCATGTCTCCGGTGATGATCTCGGATGCATCGTGGTAGATACCCACCACTGCTGCCCGGTCGGCATTGAGATGCCTGTCAAATCTGGTGTTGCCGATGACACAGAGGGCGTGGGCTATCATAGCTACCTCCATGGAATGCTCCGAAAGGTTTTCCTCCCTGGAGTTCCTCATCAGTGCCCATCTGTTGATGTATTTCATTCGCGATATCGCCGCAAAAAAATGGTAACTCATTGTATTCCTCTATTTATAAAGATTCTTCGCGCGGTTGAAGTCATCTCCGATGACTTCTTCAGGCTTCTGTCAGAGACAGAAGCTTCACCACCCTCAGAATGACAGGAGAAAGTGCCCGTAATGTCAAAACCCTGCGCTCAAAATGACAGGGAAAAGTGTCCGTAATGTAAAACCTGCACTCAGATCAGTCCCAGATGTATAAGCCCCTCTGCCAGTCCGTTTTCATACAACCCCGTGGTCACATGATCGGCGTGCTCCTTGGCCTCGTCACTGCCGCTGCCCATCACCACTCCCAGGCCCGCCACATCCAGCATATCCAGATCATTGACGCTGTCACCGAAAGCGATGGTATCCGAAATATCCATATCCAAAAGCTCGCATACCTTTTTGATACCGGAGCCCTTGGTAAATCCCTTGGGCACTATCTCCACCACGTGGGGATTGTGTATCATGAAATCATATTCATCCGCCATCTCATCCCTGCAGGCATAGACATCACAGCCCTCGGTGGCACAGGACAGCTTGGAAATCTCCCACTGTCCCCAGTAGCGCTGGATGGGAAGGATCCGCTCCCCCATCTCCCTGGTCAGCTTCTCACAGTAGCTGTCGCCTCTGAAGTCATCCTCCACGTCGATATACAGGTCGTATCGTCCCTCCAAAATAGGCCTGAAACCATAGCTTCTGACCTTTTTTACCGCCTCCACGGCCGCCTCCTGTCTGAGACGATGATAAAACCTCACCAGGCCGCCGATCTCCACCATGGTGCCGCAGCCCGAAACTATGCCGTCAAAGCCGATATCCAAAAGATGCTCTGCAAAAATATATGATCTGCACCTGCCGCTGTTCAAAAAAGCAAGATGCCCGTTTTCCCTCAGTTTTCTGATAGCCAAAATGGTACTCTTGGGGATCTCGTTGTTAATATCCCAAATAGTCCCGTCTATATCGAAAAAAACTGCCTTTTTATCTAACATATAACTCCTATTTCCCGGCGCCATCCTGAAGATAGGCCTGGATGATCTGCGCCATCACCTCTGCGGCTCTCTCGGTATGGATCTTGTCCATAGCCTCATTGAACACCCTCTCCTGCCTGGCTTCCCTGGCCTTTTGAGAAAGCTCCTCAACCCTGGCCCTTTTGTTGATATCGCCCCTGGCCTCCTGGCGTGCGTACTCCTCGCGCCTTTTCATACGAGACTTCATGTTGTTGAGTTCTTCACGTGTACCGAATATCCGGTGTCCTGCATTTTGCGCATTATCACCGCCTGCTGCTGCCCATACCGCCATGCCATCGGGGATGGTGTGAACGCTTAAATATTCGTATGCCTCCGATATGGCCTGATACTGTCTGGCCGACGCCGCATCCTGCCTCACATCGGGATGATATAGCTTTACCAGATTCTTGTAGGCTGACTTGATAGCATCCTCGTCGGCGCTTTCATTAAGCCCCAACACCATCAGAGCCTCAAGGCGCGAATGAAACTTCATCTAAAATGTCTCCTATCAGGTAAAAGGATCCGCAGGCCACGGCCACATTGTCCTTTGCAAAAGCCGCCGCCGTAACCGCATTCACTGCATCCGAAAGGTCCTCGCAAGCAGTGGCTGTACCCCCCAGCCCTGCCACGATATCCGACAGTTCCTGCGCCGAATAAGCCCGGGCATCCTCCAGACCTACTGTAAAAATGCCATCTGCCACCGGAAGCAGCCTCTTAATCACTCCTGCCGTATCATGACCCTGCAGCCCTGCGATCAAAAACGTAAACCTGCGTCCCGGGTAAAAATGCTCCAGACAACGTACCAGCTCCTTGGCCGCTGCCGGATTATGGGCACCGTCCACGATAAAAGTGGGATGCTCGGATAATACCTGCATCCTGCCGGCCACCGCCAGCTTTTCCTCGCCCCGGCACAGAGCCTTGTACTCCTCGGCTGAGACTCCCACCATCTCCAGTGCCAGTCCCGCCGTGGTAAAATTCTTGTAAACAAACACTTCCGAAAAACCGACCTCGGCTCCCACGGCATCCTTTACGCCCAAAAGCCTGCAGTAGTCCAGGATGGTCTCCTTTGCCCGGTCCGGCATCTGTCCCAACACCACCTTGCAGCCGGGCTTGATGATCCCCGCCTTTTCCCGGGCGATCTCCTCTATGGAATCTCCCAGTACTCCTGTGTGGTCCTTGCTGATGGAAGTGATGACGCAGACCTCCGGGGTTTTGGAAACCGCCGTTGTGGAATCCAGCCTGCCGCCCAGACCCGTCTCCAGCACGGCAAACTCACACCCCGTTTTCACAAAGTGCAATATCGCCATAATAAAAGAGATATCAAACATCGTGGGTGATCCGCCCAGAGCATCTATCTGCTCAAACAGCCTGACCACCTCATCCTCGGATATCTCCTGTCCGTCTACCCGTATCCTCTCGCGAAAGTCCACCAGATGGGGAGATGTAAAAAGTCCCGTCCTGTGTCCCGTCGCAGTGAGGGTATTGGCGATATATGTGCAAACGGAGCCCTTGCCGTTGGTACCTGCCACATGGATGATGCGCAGGCTTTTCTCCGGATTGCCCAGTTTTTGCAAAAGTTCTGCCGATATCTCCACCCCGGGCCTGTTGCCAAAACGGGTGCGACCCATTATCTCGTTGACCGCTTTTATGTAGTCCATCTATACCACCATGATCACGCCACCATCGCCGGCATACAGGGAACTGATGCCCCTGGTATCCACCACGACGATATCGCGATATTCTCCTCTGTCCTCCACCAGGCTCTTAAGGAACGCTGCGGTGTCGGGGCAGTTGCAATGGGATATGGCCAGCACCTTGTTCACCGTATCCACCGCATCCGCGATCATGCAGTCAGCCATTTTTTCCAGAGCCTTTTTCATACCCCTGCCCTTGTCCAGCTGCTGGATGCTGCCGATGGGAGTGGATCCCATCACCGGCTTGATGTTCAGGGTGGAGGCTATGATGGACTTGATGCCGGACAGACGCCCCGCTTTTTTTAAGGTCTCCAGACTCTCCAGCACAAAATAGGTATGCTGGGACTCAATATAGGCATCCGTGTCCGATACTATCTCCTCAAAAGGCCGTCCCTCCTGCTCCAGGTGATGGATATGATCTCCGATCAATGTCTGGCCTATGGAAGCGGACTTGGAATCGAAAACATGGATGCTGACATCCGGATGCTCCTCCATATAGAGGTTTTTAGCCAGCACCGCGCTGTTGTAGGAGCCGGAAAGCTGGGCCGAAAGAGTAATAACATAAATACGGTCAGCACCATCCATGGCCTCTATATAGGTGGCCGGCGAAGGGCATGCAGACTTGGGTACATTGGGACTCTCTGCGGCTCTGCGCAAAAAATCAGCCTGATCAAAGGTGGCGTCATCCACAATGGTGTATCCGTCCACGTCAATGGTCAGGGGTACGTTCACGAAGTGCTCATCATCTGTCATATAGGGGAAAAGCTCCCCGCAACTGTCAATTACTATTTTATACATACAGATATCTTATACTTTTTTTCCCACAAACGCAATTCATATTTAGACAAAAAAAGACAGTTGTGCTATTATGTCCAAAAACCCGAAAAAATGGTGTGGATAATATGACATTTTATCTTAAAAAACTGAGCTTTTTCCTGCTGGCAGCTGCCATGAGTCTGTGCCTTTTCGGCTGCAGCACACCCTCCATGCCGGAGGCTGAGAAAAGTGCCGGCCACATGTGGCGCATCGGTGTATGCCACAGTGACAGCAGTGAATACGGTGACATCATAATGGAAGGCTTTTCCCAGGCCATGGCCAACGAGCTTCCCGAGGATTCCGTCACCTTCACCAGAGAGTACATATCAAATGAAAAAAGCGGTGCAGCCATCGCCTCCGATTTTGTCGATGCAGACAGCGACCTGATACTTACCGTAGGCACCCCGGCCCTGAAGGGCGCCGCCATAACCACTCAGGATATCCCCATCATCACCACGGATGTCATCGACATCCAGTCCGCCGTCAACATCACGGACCTGAACTGGAATATGCGCACCGGCCGCAACATCACAGGCATCACCGGCATGCCCAACATTGCAGACCAGCTGGCCCTCATATTAGAGGTCACCCCGGGGATCAAAACCCTTGCCATCGTTTACGGCAAAAACGACCTTTACTCCATTGAGCAGAGCCGCATCATGCAGGAGTATCTCTCAGAAGCAGGTATCGAGGCGGTGATGTACCAGCTAACCGACATTTCTAAGAAAAAAATTACTGCCATCTGCAACAACTGCGATGCCATCTTCATCCCCGCGGGATGCACCATGGGAGATGACATCAGACGTATCACAAGGGTGGCATCAGAAAAAAACATCCCCACCATAGGCGGAGATGTGAATATCGGAAAAAACACCCTGGTGTGCCTCTGCCCCGATTATTACAGCATAGGCTACAACGCCGGCAAACAGGCCGCACAGATACTGGGCCACGGCAAAAACCCGGGCAAGATCAGCGTGGAGTTTTTCACCGCGACCGGCATAAAGCTCTATAACAGATCCTTTGCAAAAAAGATGGGCCTTACTTTTCCTAAGTCCTTTCATTTATACGATCAAGAAGCCCTGAATAACGTTTTCTCTGATCGGTAGTCTTTATCATGTTAACAAAAACCTCCGGATCACCAACAAGGACCACGCAGCTTTTGGCCCGTGTAATGGCTGTATAGATGAGATTCCTGTTCATCAGGGCCCTGGCCCCCTGCAAAAGCGGGATCACCACAGCCGGGTACTCACTCCCCTGGGACTTGTGGATGGTCACCGCATAGGCATGCTCCAGCTCATCCGTATTCTTGAAGGGATATACCACTTTCTTTGCATCCTCGTATTCCACCGTAAGCCGCTGGTTATCATTGTCCACCCGCTTTATGATACCTATATCACCGTTAAAGACACCGGTGCCCGAGTCCACCACGATACCATATCTGCCGGTGATCTCCCACTCCAGCTGATAATCGTTTTTTATCTGCATCACCTTGTCGCCTTCGCGAAAAGTGACTTCACCGCTTACATATTCCTCTTTATCCCGTGATGCCGGATTGAGGTGGTCCTGCATTATCTCATTCAGCCTGCCCACTCCCACCAGTCCCTTTCTCGTAGGCGTCAGAACCTGGATGTCATAGGGCGATGCATCCACATAGGGTGGCAGTTTTTTCTCCACCAGTTCCTTTACCACGCCTATGATGTGGTCGGCGTTGTTTCTTTTTATGATGAAAAACTCTTTGGAATCATTATCCAGCTTCGGCACCTCACCCTTTTGCACCTGATGTGCCGCCAGTACTATGTCGCTTAAGTCCTTTTGTCTGAAGATCTTTTTTAACGTAATGGTTGAAAATGCTCCAGATCTGATCATGTCGGAAAGCACGTTGCCCGGTCCCACGCTGGGAAGCTGGTTCTCGTCTCCCACCATGATAAGCCTGGTCCCCTGAGGAATGGCTTTTAAAAGTGCATACATCAGGGAGATATCCACCATGGACATCTCGTCTATGATGATTACGTCGGCCTCCAGGGGATTGTCCTCATTCCGGTCAAACATACTGCGGAAAACTACGTTCTGCTCCCTGTCCTCCATGGCACCTGCATGTACCTCCAGCAACCTGTGGATGGTACGGGCACCACGTCCGGTGGCTTCAGACATCCGCTTGGCTGCCCGGCCCGTGGGAGCCGCCAGTTCCACGTTCAGCCCCTGACTCTCGAAAAATCTTATCATGGCACGGATGGTGGTGGTCTTTCCGGTACCGGGACCTCCCGTAAGGATGCTGACCCCGTTTTTTGCAGCGCAGATCACAGCCTCACGCTGGACTTCATCCAAGGTGATGTCCTCCTCGCTTTCCACCTCCGATATCACCGTATCCACTATGGATGGCGAGATGTCAAAGGGCACAGACAGGCCCAACAGTATCCCGGCTCCGCGGTCCTCCATGATATAAAAAGAGATGAGGTAAACAAAGCCGTCTTTTTCCTTCAGTTTTCCATCCACCAGAAGGTTTCGGATCCCGTTTTCCACATCCTCGGTTGAAACGGAAAGCAGCATGGAAGCCTCATAGATCAGCTCGTCCATGGGCAGACAGGTATGTCCCTGAGAGCAGGCCTCCGTCAGGGAATATAAAATGCCACAGCCCACGCGGTATTCGGAATCGGTCCTGATGCCCACCTTTTTGGCTATCTCATCCGCTGTCTTGAAACCGACTCTGGGTATGTCCTCCGCCATACGATAGGGGTTCTCCCTGATGACCTCATAGGTCCTGGGACCATACTCCTGATATATCCTCAGCGCCAGGTTCATGCTGATGCCATACTGTCCCAGAAATATCATGACATCACGCATTTCCTTTTTTTCATTGAACTGATCCGCGATGGCTGCAGCCTTTTGCTCCGAGATTCCCTTGACCTCGGACAACCTCTGAGGCTCCTCCTCAATGATACGCAGGGTGTCGGCTTTGAACTTTTTTACAATCCGCGCTGCCAGAGCCTCGCCCAGTCCCTTTATGGCTCCGGAACCAAGATAACGGCGGATGGCCTCCTCTCCCTGGGGGATGATCTCCTCATAGGTCTTCATGAGAAACTGCTTGCCGTAGCTTTTGTGCTCCACAAAATCACCGGTCATGCTCAATGACTCGCCGGCTGCCAAAGACGGAAAAATACCGGTGCAGGTAATCTCATCTGCACCGGATAGATCCTCATCCTCAACTGTCCCCTCGGGGATCAGTACCAGGACACTGTATGCATTTTCGGGATTGCGGTAGATGATGTGATCTACGAACCCTCTGAGCTCTGACATATATCCTCCCGTTTTGTTGAAGTCATCTCTGATGACTCCTTCAGATTTCTGTCCCTGACAGAAGCTTCCTCTAAGTTGAAGTCAATCGAACAGTGCCAAAAGGCTGTCCTTGCTCTGAAGTCCCACTGCCTTGTTTACGGCCTCTCCACCCTTGAAGGCGATGACTGTGGGAATGGACATGATTCCAAACTGCTCAGCCACATCAGATGCCTCGTCCACATCCAGCTTGCAAACCTTGATATCATCACGTTCATCGGCCAGTTCCTCAACGATGGGACCCTGCTTTTGACAGGGGCCGCACCATGTAGCCCAAAAGTCTACAAGTACGGGCTTGTCTGCCTTTAAAACCTCTGTTTCGAAATTGTCATTTGTAAGTATTACTGCTGCCATATCATATGCCCTCCTTAATACGATACCATCCCGGGATCCTCCCAGGACATTTATATACCAGATAGTATCATACAACTCCTCCCTCTTGCAAGGAAAAAATGGCCTCCAAAAGCCTGTCGTTGACCGCTCTGTTTTTTGTCAGCTGTGCCTCCGTTGCGCCATCCTTTTTCTCTCCGCAGATGTCCACTCCCAAAACCCGGTGATGGTGCAAAATCTGTGTCACTATATCCACCAGTTCATCCACTCCCATCTGTCCCTGATCCCAGTCGGTGGCGGCATATTCCACTGCCAGCACATCCTTGTCGATAGAAAGATAGATCGGAAACTCGCAGGAAATCTCCGCCAGACTGCCGCTTTTTATATAGCTTACATCATCCGGCAGGGGCATGGCCTCACTCAGATGCTCTTCACTCATCCCAACCAGACAGACCTGTTTTAAATTGCCCAGCTCCTCCATGGCATATCTCACCCAGCCTCCGCAGGAGAGGATCCGTCCGAAACCGGGCTGCTGCATGTCCGTGTGGTTATCTATGATGATAAGGGCAAAGGGCTCCCTGATCTTTTCCATGAAAAAATACGAAAGATAGTGGAAATTGCCGGAGTCCAGAAGACGTATATCAGACAGGATGGGTTCATCCGTGGAAAAAATGCACTCCCGGATCATCCTTGCTGCTTCTTCGTCACAGTAGCAGTTTGTCCCAGAGATATCCGTCATGTTGACTTTCGTTTCAACAGGATACATCTTCTCATAAACACCTGATATATTACAGATCATGGGTCTGTTTTTCTTTACATTGAAATCATTTTCCATTATAGTAACCGTTAACCGAGGAGTGAGATATCATGTCAAAAAGAATGAAGGGAATCCTATGTATCATAGCTGCAGGCTTTTGCTTTGCCTGCATGAGTCTGTTTTTAAAACTGGCCGGAGATGGCGTGTCCACCTTTGAAAAGAGCTTTTTTCGAAACTTTGTCGCCATCTTCTTTGCACTGGGTGTGATAAAGCGCCACTCCATACAGCTCACTTTCGGAGACAGCCCTTCAAATATCAAATTCCTGATCGCCCGGGCTTTCTTCGGGACTCTTGGCATGTTCTGTAACTTCTACGCTGTGGACCACATGGTTATAGCAGATGCAAACATGCTAAACAAGCTCTCTCCCTTTTTTGCCATAGTGTTTTCATTTTTCCTTATACATGAAAAAGTGCGTCCCTATCAGCTGATCTGCGTCATCACCGCTTTTACGGGAGCACTTCTGATATTAAAACCGGGAGGTGATACTCTGACCACCTTCCCGGCTCTCATCGGATTTCTGGGCGGGATGTTCGCCGGCTTTGCCTATACCAATGTGCGGCTGGCCTCTATGCACGGCGTGCCCGGTCCCTTTATTGTGCTGTTCTTCTCCGTGTTCTCCTGCATTTTGTCCATCCCGCTGTCCATACCCCACTTTGTGATACTGGACGCCCGGCAGCTGGCCTTTTTGCTGCTGGCGGGGCTTTCTGCATCGGGAGGACAGTTTGCCATCACCGCTGCCTATTCTCTGGCTCCTGCCCGGGAGATCTCGGTATATGACTATTCACAGATCATCTTCGCCGCCATACTGGGAATGCTCTTTTTGGGTGAGCTGCCGGATGTACTCTCCCTCATCGGATATGCTGTCATCTGCACCGCAGGGATAGTGATGTTTTTGATCACGAGGAAAATGTCAGAAGCCTAGTGTGACCGTTTCCCCTGTCATTCTGAGCGTGGTGACGCTTCTGTCTCTGACAGAAGCTTGAAGAAGTCATCAGAGATGACTTCAACCGCGCGAAGAATCTTTTTTACTCAAAATGCCTGGCCAGTTCTGTAATGATATGCACACAGGTTTCCTCTCCCAGGGTACCGCTGTCCAGAGCCAGGTCATAGTTCTCATAATTGCCCCAGTGCTCGTCGGTATAATACCTGTAGTATGTCCTGCGCATCTTGTCCTTTTTGGCGATTCGCTTTTTCGCAGATACCTCCTCCAGCTCACCGTATCTTTCTATCACCCGCTTGATACGGTTTTCCAAGCTGGCATGTATGAGCACGTTCATGGCACGTATGCCCTCGGTCTTTAATACATAGTCCGAGCAGCGGCCCACTATCACGCAGGGCCCCTGTGCAGCACATTCCAGGATCACCCGGCGCTGTGCCAGAAAGATCTCGTCCTGGGGACTCTGGAAATACATGGCCGATGCCGTGGAGATATCGAACCAGCGGTTGCCCATACTGGTGTGCTCTCCCTGCTCCTCTATAAGATCCCTGGCATATCCGCTCTCCTCCGCCACACGGATCACGATCTCCCCGTCATAAAAAGGGATCTCCAGCTTCTTAGCCACCTTTTCTCCTATGCTGTGTCCCCCGCTTCCGAATTCTCTGCTGATGGTGATTATCGGTATCATACCTCTCCTCCTATGGTAGTTGCGATTAATTGTATACGATCTGCACCAAAGTCAGTCCCTGTGGCGGAGCTGTGGGTCCTGCCTCACCCCTGTCCCGGGCATTCAGGATCCGGTGCATATCCTCCACCTCCATAAGCCCCGACCCGATCTGGATCAGTGTCCCTGCTATGATGCGAACCATATTGTATAAAAACCCGTCTCCGGTAATCTCTATCTGTATCTCGTCCGCCACCCGCTCCACGGAAAGCTCATAGATGGTACGGACAAAGGTCTTGGTCTGGGCGTGGATGGATGAAAAACTGGTGAAATCATGCTCTCCTATGAGATAGCCCGCCGCACGCTTCATCCTCTCCTCATCCAGATGATGTCTGTAGTGGTAGGTATAAAGCCTCCTGGTGGGATCCGGAAAATCGCTGTTTTGAATGCGGTATACATAGGTCTTTTCCCTGGCCCCGTACCTGGGATGGAAGTCCTCAGGCACCTGTCGTGAATCCACCACCACTATGTCCCTGGGAAGGGACTGATTGATCCCGAAGGCTATCTTTTCGGCGGGCATCCGGGTATCCACGTCAAAGGCTGCCACATTACCCAGGCTGTGTACTCCCGCATCCGTACGGCTGGCTCCCTGACAGTGGATGGGCTGCTTAAAAAACTCGCTTAGGGCATCATCCAAAACCTGCTGAACGGAAAGCCCGTTGTGCTGGATCTGCCAGCCCACATAATCAGTGCCGTCATATGCGATCGTAAGCATCACCCGCATCTGCAAAAAACCTCCGTTTTGTCAAATAAGCCCCACACTGGTGGGGCCTATAAAATCTGCATGTAGACGACAGGATTCGAACCTGCGATCTTCAGAGTCGGAGTCTGATGCGTTATCCAGCTACGCTACGCCTACAAACCTGATGCAGCAAGTCTTGATCAAAACTCACTGCACCATTTAACTGTACCATTTTAAAGGAAAAGTGTCAAATATCCGTCCTATGCCGGTTCAACGGTGTTTTTGAAGAAACTGACAGCATTGGCCAGGTCCGTCTGGTTGGGATGGCCCTTGGCTGCACCGCCCATGAGCTTGAAAGGTCCCCAGTTGTTGTAGCCCTTGCAGCCGAACTGTCCGATGACGGTAGCATTCTTACCTGCGATGGCCTTGGATATGGACTTTGAAAAATCGGTATCCAAAGTGGCTGTATAGATAAAGAACACCTTCTTGTCATTGGGAAGATTTGAAGCGGCAAAGTCCAAAAGCCCCCTGTCAAAATTGGCGGCATAAATCCCGGAAGCAAAACCAATCTTGTCATATCCCGACAGGTCTTTAGGTCCCTGTGTCACGTCGTAAAGCTCCACCTCACACTCCTTTGCGATGGCCTCAACCACCTTTCTGGTATTGCCCTGATGCTTCGATGCAAAAACAATAATAGTACTCATAATAATTCCTCCTTGATCATCCTTTCTATTTCCTCAGCAGTTTTATTTTCTGTATCAATGGTGATGTCAGCCGCTTTTTCGTATTTCTCCCGGCGGCCCTCCATCATACTCTTTATCTCCTCCGGAGTCTTTTTGCCTGCCAAAAGCGGACGGTTCGTATCCGATACCACCCTGCGATATATCTCATTCTCACCGGCCGTAAGCCATATGACGGTGCCCGATGACTTCATGGTGCGGATATTATCATCCCTCAGCACTACTCCGCCTCCGCAGGATACCACCGCCGGCTCGTCCATGGCAGCTATATCCGCCATGACCTGTTGCTCCAGCCCTCTGAAATAGGCCTCGCCGTCCTGTGCAAAAATAGTCGGGATGTCCCTGCCATCCCGACTGATTATCATATCGTCAGTATCTATGAGCCTGCGGCCCTGGCTTGTGGCAAGCGCCCTGCCCACCGTACTCTTTCCGGTTCCCATGAAACCGACCAAATAAATATGCTTCATTTCGACAGATACTTTACTTCCTCATACAGTTCCTCGGGTACATCCAGTTCAGACGCCTCACGCTTTTTGATAAGGTTGGACAGCGGTCTGGCACCCTGGGCGTTGTGATTCTTCTGACGTTCCAAAAGCTGTGCATACTGTGCATTGACAGTGATACCCTCGGAATGATCCAGTGCCAGCGGGCAATAACGATATATGATATCCCTGGCCACTTTGTTGAGTCTCATGACACCCTTGGCCTCATACATTATGTAGAGTACGTAGTCTGCCACAAACACACGACGGTAATTGTTGCCGGCCTTTTGCAGCGCCTTTTTGATCTTCTCACGATGCTCGGGAGACAGGCTGGAATTCTTGCGGTAATACTGGAGGTAGTCGCTGTACTCCGCCGTAAGTGACGGATCCGACAGATCGTTCCAGTGAACGCCCTGGTCCGTTTTGCACATCTCCCAGCGGAACTCTCCGCAGAGTCTGGCAATGGAAAGCTGAAAGTCCTCCAGGCAGAAAATGGGAACCAGCATACGTCCCGGAGTGGTACGTTTTTTTCCCTCTATCTCCTGCCACAGCACAGTTCGTGAACCGATGTTGGGCATCAGAAGCACATAGGGCAAAAACTCCTTGTGTACTGTCACGGGAGTAGCATCATCATCAAACCTGCAGATCTCCTCGCGGAAGAATATCCTGTGATCATACTCCCTGATGGCAGCCAGTGCCTCGTCCACACGCTCTGCGGAAACATAGCACTTGTCCAGAGGCATCATCTGATTGACTGAATCGAAGATCGGCACGTAGACTGAGATACGTCCGAAGGTCATACGGTTACCGCCGGTAAAGAGATTCCTGATCTCAAACCTGGTACGCTCATCAAAATCGGACAGCATCCTTTCGGCATGGGACTCGGTCATATCTCCCTGACGGACTGCCTCCTTGAGATATGAAGGATAGTCCAGGTCAAACTCGTTTTTGGAAGGCATGACCTTGCCGTCGTATATCTTTCTCAGCCACTCCTCTATGGTAACTACCCGCCCGTAGGGATCGGGTATGTAGTTGACATATATCCTGTAAAGCTGATCAAAATCCTCCTTGGTCACCAGACGCTCGTCCATGTAGCAGAAGCGCAAAAACAGCCCCACCTCAATGGGCGGTCTGCCGGGCGATATAAAGCTCTTGAAAAGACATTCCTCATATATCTTGAAGAAGGGATCCACCAGCTTCCTGCGGACACGTCTGGCATCCTCGTCAGTAGAACTGCGGTCCTTCAGTGCCACGTAATCCTCAATGGCGTTACGCATATTGGTCTTGATGACATCGTCGGCACCGCTGTAATTGAGGATGACATTGAGTACGTTTTTCATCTCGGGAACGGCTGTCTCATCGCCACCCGTAAGCTGTCTGGTCTGCTCCCTGGACTCGATCCTGAGTCCCTCCAGACCTGAATGAAAATCTATGGTCTCCTCATGGAGATATCTGTTATACTGGGTAGTCTGATCGATGATACCCATGATACGACGCATATAATCGGTAACCGTATATATGACGCCTATGCAGATATCCACTCCCAGCACATAGAGGTCCTTTTTAAGGCTGGCATCATAGGTCATAAAAGCCTTGGCAAAATTCTCACGCCAGCTGTCGATACTGTCTCCTTCTTCGGGAAGCTGCAGATCTGCCAGATTACTGTAATTGGGCATCATCTTGCCGAGAGCAGCTGCCAGCTTCTGCATCTCCTTTTGCTCCTCACGGACCTTGTTGTATGCATCAACTGCGCTTTTTTCGTAATGTATGGAGTATTCCCGCAGACGATTGGCCTCCGCCACCACCGCGCTGGTAATGGTAGGAGCTATCTTGGCATTGGCCGTAATGACCTTGCCCACGTCATCCATTTTTGTAAAAGGATAGGAAAAGACAGACGCTCCTGAAGGTGATGTATAGGTAAACCTGTGACTGTCTCCCGGACACTCACAAAGTCCTATGACACTGCCCACCCCAAGAGATACACTGCCCTCATGATGAGGAAGGGTCATCTGAACGCTGCCCTTTATTATGATATCGATAGTGTCTACGGTATCGCCTGCATTATGTATTTTTTCACCGGGTTTGATCTCTGTAACGCCCATTGTCTCTACTCTTTATTTCTCTCAAATTTCTTGACCATATCTGTGGCAAAAAGCAGCGGATACAGCTGTACCATCGTTGAATCTATGAGATTACCCACCTCAAGTCTGAAGGATATCTTTAAGAACTTGTCCTCCGGATCCTCAAACATCCTCTCGAAAAGCTTGACGGACTCTACATCTATACGATTGACATCGGGGGTGGAAATATCCACCGGGATACCCAGCATCGTAGCCATGGAGGTAGCAGAGGTACCCATCATCTGATTCATGGCCTCCGATGCAGCCGACAGATGAAGCTCGGATATCTCACCCTCTCTGTTGCCGGCACCGCCCATCATCAGGTCCGTCATGCACAAAACATCGGGCTCCTTTAGTATAAGGACGTTGTTGCCTGAAAGTCCCTTGATATAGTGGATCTGGACAAAAACGCAGGTCTTTTCATAGTCATCCAAAGCCCTGGCTCTGCTGATTATCTGTACATTGGGTGTGGTGATATCAACCTTTTGATTAAGCATGAGGCTTAATGTAGTTGCTGCATTGCCCATGCTGATATTGGCGATCTCGCCCAGGATATCCTTCTGTTCGTTGGTCAGATTCTCCATAAAAGTCCCCCTTTGTAATTAATGCCCATAACAAAGTTATTTTATCATAACCGTCTCTTATTTTCCACGATACTTTTCTTCACAGTAGCGACAGCGGTAAACCTCATTTTTTTCGTCCGCCAGATAAAAGATCTGGGGAAGTCCCTGCTCCACTGAGGTGATACACCTCGGATTCTTGCACCGGATCACATTTCTGATCTCGTGTGGCAGAGAAAGCCCCCGCTTTTCCACTATCTCATCGTCCTTGATTATGTTCACCGTGATGTTGTGATCTATGTAGCCCAGGATATCCAGATCGATGGAATCCACAGGACACTCGACCTTGATGATGTCCTTTTTCCCCATCTTGTTGGAGCGGGCATTCATGATGATGGCAGTGGTGCCGTCCTCCAGCTCGCCCAGCTTCAGATAGTCATATATCTTCAGGCTCATGCCTGCCTTGATATGGTCGAGGACGTAGCCCTCGCGGATACCGGATATGTTTAACATTATAAAAATCTCCTGAATTATAAGATTCTTCGTCGCTTTCGCTTCTCAGAATGCCGCTCATTGTTTTTAGAATAAAAACAATGAGATTCCCGTAAATGTCATCCTGAGCGTGGTGAAGTTTCTGCCAGAGGCAGAAACCCGAAGAAGTCATCGGAGATGACTTCAACTTGGTGAAGTTTCTGCCAGAGGCAGAAACCCGAAGAAGTCATCGGAGATGACTTCAACTTAGCGAAGGATCTTTTATAAAGTACCTGCCTCTTTCAGAAGAGTCAGTATCAGTGCCATACGGATGAAAACACCGTTATGGGCCTGCGTAAAATACGCCGCCCTGGGATCCTCATCCACCTCTACCGAAATCTCATTCACCCTGGGCAGAGGATGGAGCACCAGCATGTTTTCCCTGGCCAGCTCCATTTTGCTCTTGTCCAAAATGTAAAAGTCCTTCATGCGGATGTAGTCCTCTTCATTGAAGAAGCGCTCACGCTGGACCCTGGTCATATATAGTATGTCAAGCTCAGGCATGGCATCCTCCAGGCTTTTTACCTCGGTAAAGGGAATGCCCCGGGCCGTAAGCACGTCATCCCTGATGTAACTGGGGACCACCAGCTCCGGCGGTGATATTAAAATAAATCTGATATCTGGATATCTCACCAACGCATTGATAAGGGAATGGACGGTACGTCCAAACTTCAGATCGCCGCAGAGTCCTATGGTGAGTCCGCCTATCTCCCCACGAAGAGACCGGATGGTATACAGATCCGTAAGTGTCTGGGTGGGATGCTGATGTCCGCCGTCGCCTGCGTTGATGACGGGAATGCCGGAATGGGATGTGGCCACAAGAGGTGCGCCCTCCTTGGGATGTCTGATGGCGCAGATGTCCGCATAGCCGGAGATGACTCTAATGGTATCGGATACGCTCTCTCCCTTGGCTGCACTGCTGGAATCGGCACTGGCAAAGCCCAAAACGTTGCCTCCCAGATTCAGCATGGCTGCCTCAAAGGAAAGTCTGGTCCTGGTAGAAGGCTCATAAAAACAGGTGGCAAGTGTCTTGCCCTCGCAGGCTTTCGCATATTTTTGCCTGTTTTCCCGTATATCATCCGCGAGCCTCATGAGATCATAGAGCTCGTCCGTGGTAAAGTCCAAAGGACTCATCAAATGACGCATAATTACCTCTTATATCATAAAAACGGATTGTGGACCCGCTCATCCCCTATGGTGGTCAGACTGTCGTGACCGGGATAGCAGGTGGTATCGTCCGGCAGAGTCAAAAGCTTTTCATTGATGGAGCGCACCAGCTCGGACATGGAACCGCCGTAAAAATCGGTCCGTCCCACTGAACCATTAAAAAGTGTGTCTCCGGTAAAGCAGAGCTTTTGATCCTCCAGGTAAAAACAGCATCCGCCGGGCGTATGTCCGGGGGTGAACAAAAGCTTAATCCGAAAGCCGGCAACCTCAAATACCTCATCATCCTCCAGATAGTCGGTGGCGCTGTAGCGCTTTGCCTCTACCCCCATATTACCGGACAGATTGTATTTGGGATCCTCCAGAGTCTGACGCTCGCCCTTGTAAGCGTAGACCGGGATATCCCTGTCAGGGAAAAGTGAGACAAGATCCGACACGCCTCCCGCATGGTCAAAATGGCCGTGGGTCAAAAGTATGGCCACCGGTGTATAGCCATCCTCAACGATCTTGTCATGAAGGGGGCCCGCTGCAGCCCCGGGATCCACCACCACCGCCTCCTTTGCGTCCTCATTTACGAGGATATAGCAGTTGGTGGCCACCGGCCCCACAATATAATGATCTATATGGTATTCCATTCTCTCCCCCTTTGATATGTCATCCACAACGCAGTGAAGAATCTTAAAGATTCTTCGCTTCGCTCAGAATGACATTTACCCGGTTGTACGTTCTATATCTATGATCCCCTCTATGGAGCGCACCCTATCCACCAGCGACGACAGCTCAGCCTTGCCCCGGACCCCGAAGGAGATATCCACGGTGGCCACGTCCTGCTTGGAAACCTGTGAATGGATGGATGAAATGTCTATATTCTTCTCCGTAAAGATCTTGGTGATATCCACCAAAAGCCCTGTACGGTTGTGTCCGTATATCCTGATATCCGCAATGAAAAGATCGTTCTCATGCTCCTTGAGATACTCGGGCTGCCACTCGGCATCGATGAGTCTCACCTTCTCGGAGTCCTGCAGATTCATGATATTGATACAGTCAGTACGATGGATGGACACTCCCCTGCCACGGGTCACAAAGCCCACGATCTCGTCACCGGGAACTGGTGAGCAGCACTTTGAAAACCTGACGGATACATCATGGAGCCCGCGGACGATGATACCGTTTTTGGAACGGGGCACATTGTCATTATGCCTGGAGTATTCTGCAGTGGCATGCTCGGCTAAAATATCCTCATCCGTACGGACCAGAGGATGTACCACAAGGTACTCATCATAGAGACGGTTTATAACCTGGCCCTCCTTGAGACTGCCCTGACCTATGGCGGCCAGCACGGAATCCCAGTCATGGAAGCCGTATCTGCGCATGATCTTTTCCTGGTACTTGGGCTTGCAGATAGCATCCAGTGAGAGGTTTTTGGACTTGGCAGACTCCAACAGAAGTTCTCTGCCCCGTGCCACATTTTCCTCTTTGCTCACAGATCTGAACCACTGGTTGATCTTGTTCCTGGCCTGGGTGGATTTTACGATATTGAGCCAGTCACGGCTGGGGCCGCGGCTGTTGCCGGAGGTGATGATCTCGATCCGGTCTCCGTTTTGGATCGTATATGTAATGGGGACCAAAAGGCCGTTGACCTTGGCTCCCACCATTCTATTTCCTACTGCCGAATGGATACTGTACGCGAAATCGATGGGTGTGGAGCCTGTGGGCAGATTCTTTACATCTCCTGTGGGAGTAAAGCAAAATACAGTGTCGGAAAAGAGATTCAGGTCGCTCTTTAAAAGGCTCACAAACTCCCTGTTGTCGCTCATGTCCTGCTGCCACTCCAGTATCTGTCGAAGCCAGGACAGCTTCTCCTCCTCGGCATCCTCGATATTCTTGGCATTTTTCCCGCTCTCCTTGTACTTCCAGTGAGCCGCGATACCATACTCGGATGTACGATGCATCTCGTAGGTACGGATCTGGATCTCAAAGGGGGTACCGGAGGGACCGATCAATGTGGTATGAAGGGACTGATACATGTTGGGCTTGGGCATGGCGATATAGTCCTTGAAACGTCCCGGAATGGGAGTATACATCTCATGGATCACGCCCAGTACCGCATAGCAGTCCTTCACATCATCAACAATGATGCGGATGGCAAAAAGGTCGTATATCTGGTCAAGGGTCTTTTTCTGGTTGACCATCTTTTTATAAATGGAGAAGAAATGCTTGGATCTGCCGTAGATCTCAGCCTTGATTCCGGCTTCGTCGATATGTGAGCGGACCTCGTCTACCAGAGACTGGACATAGTCGTCCCGGTCCTTTTTCCTGGTGGCTATCTTTTCCACCAGATCATAGTATTCGTCAGGCTTGAGATACTTGAGAGCCAGGTCCTCCAGCTCGATCTTAACCTTGCTGATACCGAGACGCTGTGCCAGGGGAGCATAGATCTCCATGGTCTCTCTGGCCTTTTCATTCTGCTTGGCCTCGGTCATGTATTTTAACGTACGCATGTTGTGGAGGCGGTCAGCCAGTTTGATTATGACCACGCGGATATCCTTGGCCATGGCCAGAAACATCTTGCGCAGATTCTCAGCCTGTATCTCCACCTTGTCCGCGTCATATGACAGCTGTCCCAGCTTGGTGACGCCGTCTACCAAAAGCGACACTTCCTCAGAGAAATTATCCCCTATCTCCTCTATGGTCATCACCGTGTCCTCTGCCACATCGTGCAAAAGACCGGCCACTATGGTCTCCTTATCCATCTCCAGATCCGCCAGGATCAGGGCCACGCACAGGGGATGGATGATGTATGGCTCACCGGAACGCCTAACCTGTCCCTCATGGGCCTCGTCCGCCAGGTGATATGCCCGCTCTATCATGGAAAGATCCTCACTGGGATGATACCGCTTGATGCTCTTGACCAGCAGCGAATACAGCTCGGCAGGATCGGTGAAATCACGCGTCGAAACAATACCGCGATTAGGACGGCTTATATCAGCCTCTAAGCGTTCAAATTCCTGTGATGTGATATCAGCCATCGCCGATCCTCCTTTCCATTAACAATCCGAAAACGATTGTCATTTTAAGCGCAGCGAAGAATATGTTCTTTCGCTCTTATCCTTAAACATAGATTTTATCACATTTATTATGATAATAGCAAGAAAAACACCTATCAGTGCGCCGGCGGAATCAAAGCACACATCCTTTACCTCGCCGCTGCGTCCGGGCACAAAGGTCTGATGGAACTCGTCAGTTGCCGCATAGACAGTGGAAATGAGCCAGTAAATGGCAAAAATACGCCTGTTTTCATGTTCCTGGCCATCCTTTTTCCCTGCTTTATACATAGTCCCCACCAAAAGCATGCAAAGGACTGCATATTCCGTCATATGCGCCCCTTTTCTCACCGGGTGATCGTATTTCTCCACGAATTCCTGTTTTTTCTCCTCAGGCCAGTTTTCAAAACCCGTAATAAAATGCTCGCCAATATGGATGAGAAGCCTGCCGCTTTGCGCAGCGGAATCATCAGCCACCTTGGCGGACTGGGAAAATATGACCCCCATCCACAGGATAGTCAGTATTAAAAATATCAGGTTTCTTGTTTTCATTGACACCATCTCATTAAATAATTATAATCTTACACGGTACACAGAGTAGACTTGGTCGCGTCAAGTGCCGGATATACGGGGAGTTGATATCCGGACGAAAAACGACACAGCTGTTTGCGGTGATCAGGTCGCATCCCACTGGAGGTATTATCATGTCACAATTAAAAGATGTAAAAGTTCTCACAGCTGCAGCCCTTTTGGTTGCCATCGCCACAGTATTAAGCTTTTTTTCAGTACCCGTAAATGAATTCATACAGATACGATTTAAGTTTCTGCCCATAGCTGCCTCGGGCATGCTCTTTGGCCCAGCCATAGGCGGCATCGTAGGCCTTTTGGCTGATATCACCGGATATATCGTAAAGCCCACCGGTGCATTTTTTCCCGGCTATACCATTTCAACCATGGTATCCGGCATCATCTTCGGGGCGATGCTCTATAAAAAGAAGCTTACCGTACCGCGCGTTATATTGACCAGTCTCGTCTACACGGTAGTGGTAAGCCTCATTTTAAATCCCATCAACAGTATGATACTTTACAAAACTCCACTGTGGGTGGTCCTGACGGAAAAGCTTCCCGCCACTGCAGTGATGTTCCCGATCAATACGTGCCTTCTGTACTTTGTGCTGAAGGCTCTTCAGTCGGTGCCTCTTTTTCAAGATCAGTATCTGAAAGAGTCTCACCCATCATGATCTTGGAGATCAGCTTCTTGGCATGAGTGACATCATCACTGTCAGGATGCATCACATATGAATTCACGCCTGACATGGAGTAGTTGGGGGCTGAGTCCCCCACTCCCGAGATGGCGTAGGTCTTCACATCCCATGTAGCCAGTTCTGAAAGCTCCAGCTTCACCAGAGCAGAAATATCATCCGCGGAAAAGTCCGTGGCTATCATCCCCTCAAGAGCACTTAAAAGAGATGAATAATTTGAAAGTACGGTTGTCGGATCCTCCGACACTTTTTTGATTATGGCCTCGATCACCATCATCTGATGGCGGCCTCTGGTCTCGTCTCCGCCTGCCACCGAAAATCTCTCTCTGACATATGCCTGGGCTGATGCACCGTTAAGCTCAATGGGGCCCTCGCTGAAACTGTAGGTGCCGCCATATCTCCAGGACTTGAAGGACATGTCGTTGTCAACGGTGATGCCGCCCAGGGAATCTATGATGGTCTCAAAGCCCGAGAAATTCACCTGAACATAGTGATCCACATCACAGCCGTAAAACTGTCCCAGAGCCTGCATGGAATTCTCGATTCCGTAAATACCGCAATGGGTCAGCTTGTCCATGGCGTTGCCACCAGCAGGGTTTTTCACATAGGTGTCCCTGGGAGTGTTGATCATCAGTACCTGATGTGTCACCGGATTGACGATAGCCAGAATGTTCACATCGCTCCTGGCAGTGGACAGGGTAGCTGACCGCGTGTCCGATCCGCTGACATAGATTATGAAAGGATCCGAGGTGATATCCTTTTCCACCACCTCCGAAGGCTCTCCGTAAATGGGGATATCAAGTATCTTTTTCGTGTCCGTAGCAAAATTGGCATAAGGATTTTCGGTCTCTGCCTCCTCGTCTGCGGTACCCACATCCGACAGCACGTCCACATAGGAATCATCCATCACAATAACATTGGTGGTGCCCGCATAGAGCTCATCCGCCATGGTGAAAATGGAATCCAGATCCTTAGTGGAGATACTGATAGTGGGCTCCGGTTCCTCCTCTACAGGCTCTTCCTTTTTCCCGAAAAGCTCATCGAAAAGGGTAGGCTCCTCAACTACCTCCTCGACCTCTTCCAGCTCAGCGTGCTTGCCTAAAAGCTCATCTTCGATATATACCTTGGCCTTGGCGTTCCAGTCCTCGTTATAGATGGCCAGAAAGCCATAATCCTCAGCAGGGATATCCATAACGGAATTGATGTTGGAGTCATTTTTCACATAGACTCCCATATGGGTCACCAGCACCTGCTCCTCTTCGGGCTCCTCGGTGATCACCTCTATGGCCGTCCGTGCACGGTATGCCATGACCGAGGCTACGATCCCGCCAACCACCACGACAAGTGCGATTATCATGCCGATGATCTGCTGCAGGGGTATCCCGTCCGTATGTTTTTTAGGTCTCTTTAAAAGTAAAAACCCTGTCAGGACGGTGACTGCCAAAAGACCCCCGCCTAAAACAAAGACGAGGTAACTGCCGGGCAAAAGATTGAGCCTGACCACAAAGAATACCATCATAAGCTCCGCTGCCACCTGTATGTCCCAGACTATGGCAGGGAGAATTTTTTTAAGCTTCCCCATTTGTCTTCCTTCTTAGATGCTGTTATTTCTCTTCTGCTTCACCGGGCTTCTCCACCTCTGCGATGGCTGCCATCTGCATGGGGATACGGCAGTTCTTGTTGCTGCCGAACTCTACGATAACGGTGCTCT
>JAILEN010000083.1 GCA_024687655.1 Lachnospiraceae bacterium
TGCCTTTTACTGAGATGCGCGACATGTCCAGCCGAGGATCAGCGAGGCGAACACTAAGCTTAGACGCGGAGCTCATGAGTGGCAACACATACTGTCAGTTACTCGAAGCCGCCCGGAGTAAATTGCGGAACTAAATAGAAAAACTGTTTACAAATAGTAATTGAAGACTATAATAGAAAAGGACGTGAAAGAACATAAGAAGCAGGTGATCATTCAATGCATATCGGTGAGATAAAAACAGCTGACACCGCCAATGGTATCGGCATGAGAGTAACGGTGTTTGTGTCCGGGTGTACGAATAAGTGCCCCGGGTGCTTCCAGCCGGAGACCTGGGATTTTGAATATGGAAGAGAATACACTCCGGAAATGGAGCAGTTTATCCTGGACGAACTGAAAAAAGGCTACTATGATGGCCTGACCCTTTTGGGCGGCGACCCCATGGAGGAGTCCAACCAGCGGGGGCTGCTTCCTCTGGTAAAGCGATTGAAAAGCGAGCAGCCGGACAAGACCATCTGGGCCTACACCGGTTTTGTCTACGACAGGGATCTGGTCCCAGGCGGCAAACGTTACTTTGACATTACGGACGAAATGTTGGATAATATAGATGTTTTAGTGGACGGGCCTTTTATCCAGTCTCAAAAAAACATCAGGCTGAGATTCAGGGGATCCTCCAACCAGAGGGTGATCGACCTGAAGGAGACCAGACAAAGAGGAGAGGTAGTTTTAGCAAAGGAGGGAAAGTAATGAGCGCTGAACCTATCATTATCAGAATACATGAGGCGAATTCAGACGGCAACGGTACGCCCTGTGAGGTGGATATCTATGTTGACAGGAAGCCGTCAGATGACGATATTGCTACGGTAAGTGATGCGATATCCACTTTTCAGGAGGAGATGAAGGATAACTCCACGGAGTGGGAGACCAAGACTCTTGCCCAGGTGGCTGCGGAGAAATTCATCAGCCTGGGATATGACAGCGGGGTCATTAAGCCCAACCATGTTATTGAGGTCAAGAGCATTTAGTTTTTGGATTTTTATTGTAAAGGCACCGTTATGCGGTGCCTTTTGGCTTTTTGTGGAGGGAAAATGAGATTACTTCTGGCAGAGGATGAAAAGGAGATGTCAAACGCAGTCTGCGCGGTGCTCAAGCATGAGCATTTTTCCGTGGATGCGGTGTATGATGGACAGGAGGCTTTTGACTACCTGGAAACGGGGGAGTACGACGGTGCCATCCTGGATATCATGATGCCCAAAATGGACGGGATCACCGTGCTGAAAAAGATAAGGGCAAAGGGGATCTCCACACCGGTGATCATGCTGACCGCGAAATCGCAGCTGGATGACAAGATAGAGGGGCTGGATGCGGGGGCCGATGATTACCTGACCAAGCCCTTTGCCATGAAGGAGCTTATTGCCAGGGTGCGGGCCATCACCAGGCGTTTGGGGGAGGTGTCGGATAACGTGCTGACGTTTTCAGATATTTCCCTGTCCCGCAACACCTTCACCATAAAAACCACCGCCGGTGAGGAGCGTCTGGCCAACAAGGAATTCCAGATGCTGGAGATGTTGATGGAGCATCCCGGCCAGGTGATTTCTGCGGATCAGTTCATGGACCGGATATGGGGATATGATACCGATACCGAGTCAAATGTGGTGTGGGTATATATTTCAAATCTCAGGAAGAAGCTTAAAAAGCTGGGGTCCGCGGTAAATATAAAGGCTGCCCGGGGACTGGGATACAGCATAGAGGCGGGGGAATAGGACCATTATGATAAAAGGGCTGCGAAAAAAATTCATACTGGTGGGTATGCTCTCGGTCATCATAGCAGAGCTTTTGATGATCGGAACTATTGATGCCATGAATTACAGGAGCACTCTTGACAATCTGGAGGGACAGATGCAGATCCTTATCGACAACAAGGGGGATCTGTCAAATCTCATCAACGATATAAAACCGCCCCAGGGGATGGGCGTACCTCAGGATCCGACGGGACAGATACCTCAGCCGCCTGACGGGAATGTGCCGGCGGGAGTTTTCGACAACAATATGATCAATGGAGAAACCCCTTTTATGATGAGGTATTTTTCCGTGACCTTTGATGCATCCGGCGAGATAGTTTCCACGGATACTAAAAGTATTGTTATGATCGACGAGGCTGGCGCCCAAAGCTGTGGCAGGGCGGTCTATGATAATAAAAAGACTGCAGGGTTTTACGCGGATTATTATTACAGTAAAACGAAGGCCGATGACAATGAGATGGTGATCTTTTTGGATTGCCGTCGTGATATTGACTCTTTCATAACCTTCAGAAATACCAGCATCATAGTGGGAGTGGTGGGAACCGCCCTTGTTTTTCTTATCCTGGTTCTGGTGTCAGGCAGGGTGCTGGCCCCGGTGGAGGAAAGCTATAAAAAGCAAAAGCAGTTCATCACCGACGCCAGTCATGAGATCAAGACACCCCTTGCCATAATCTCTGCGGACGCTGAGGTTTTGGAACTGGAAAATGAAGAAAATGAGTGGATCATCAGTATTAAAAATCAGGTGAAAAGACTTAGTGAGCTTACGGAAAAGCTGGTGTTTTTATCCCGGATGGACGAGGGGGCAACGCAGATGACCATGACGGATCTGGATCTGTCAAAGCTTTTGAGGGAAGCGTCCGAAAGCTACATCCCCATGGCCGAGGCTTCCGGGAAAATGTATGAGGTGGATATTGAGGATGGTGTCCGCATGTCCGGTGACAAGGCCGGCATCACTCAGATGATAAATCTGCTTGTCGACAATGCCTTTAAGTATTCCGACGAGAACGGTCATATCAGAGTGAGCCTGAAGACCAAAGGCAGAAAAAAGCAGATCAAAGTATATAACACGGTTGAGAGTATCGAGAAAGGAGATCTGAAGATCCTCTTCGAGCGGTTTTACCGTGCCGACACATCCCACAACTCAGATACAGGCGGCAACGGTATCGGTCTTTCCGTGGTTGCAGCCATCGCCGAGGCACATCATGGAACTGCCGAGGCAAGAAGCGAGGACGGCAGGTCCGTGACATTTACCATAAATCTATAGTAACCCGGGGGCAGTGATATCTGCCTCCTTTTTTTGTTGAAAAACAACCATTTTTTTCATATAATTGTATTTGGGGTTTTTGTATCAAAGGGGGGGAGAACATGATATACACGGTTACTTTCAATCCATCGTTGGATTACATCGTTTCGGTGGATCATTTTCATCTTGGAGACATTAACCGTACCAGCGAGGAGCTTTTGCTCCCGGGCGGCAAGGGTATCAATGTTTCCATGGTTCTAAGCAATCTCGGACTGGACAGTATGGCACTTGGCTTTATGGCCGGCTTTACCGGGCAAGAGATAGTGCGTCTGTTGGAAGAGAGAAAGGTCAAAAGCAGGTTCATCACGGTGTCGGATGGCATCTCCCGCATTAATGTCAAGCTCAGATCCGATCAGGAGAGCGAGATCAACGGTATGGGTCCGCAGATCGGACACGCGGATATCCAGAAGCTGTACACCCAGCTGGACAAGCTTAAAAAGGACGACATTCTGGTCATATCGGGTAGTATCCCGGCCTCCATGCCGGAGACCATGTACAGCGATATTATGAGATATCTGTCGGGGCGAGGTATCAGGACAGTTGTGGATGCCGACGGGGACCTGCTCATGAACGTACTGGAATATGAGCCTTTTTTGGTCAAGCCCAATGACCGTGAGCTGGGCAGGATATTTGATGTGAAGATCAAAAACAGGGACGAGGTCATTCCCTATGCCAAAAAGATGCAGAAAAAGGGCGCTAAAAACGTGCTGGTATCCATGGCGAAAAAAGGCGCCATTCTGGTGACGGAAAATGGTAAGGTATACCAGTCCGATGCCCCCAAAGGAGAGGTGAAAAACTCTGTGGGTGCCGGAGACGCCATGGTGGCAGGCTTTTTGGCAGGTTACATCTATGGTAACGGTGACTATGACAGGGCATTTTATACCGGACTCTGTGCCGGGAGCGCATCGGCGTTTTCGGATGAGCTGGCCGATGATGAGTCTGTGAGGGAGCTGTTGGCTCAGATGGGAAAGCATTACTGATCAGCCCCTTAATGATATTTCAGGAGGACGTGAATGGAAGCATACGATATCGTAGCGGTGGCGGCCTGTGACAAAGGCGTGGCCCATACATATATGGCGGCGGAGGCGCTGGAGAAGGCGGCGGCGGCTGCAGGAAAAAAGATAAGGGTGGAGACCCGCAGTTCCGGTGGAGAAAAAAAGGTGCTGACGGATGAGGAGATAGCAGGTGCCGGGGCTGTGATCGTGGCATCCGATATGGATGTTCCCATGGAGCGTTTTATCGGAAAGCCTCTGGTCTATACCGGGATATCCGATGGCATCAACAGGGCAGCGGAGCTGATCGGGGAGGCACACAGGGCGCCGGTCTATAACGGCGGTACCGTGGAGATGCCCCCGGCAAAAAGCGGCGGTGCCAGGGTGGCACTTCCCATAGTTATCATCGGAGGGGCTCTGGCTGCAGCAGCATATTATTTCTTCGCAGTATTGGATTTCCATTTCTAATATCAGAGCAATGACATCCCGGGAGAGGATGTTTGAATAAGGATTAATGTATTAGGAGGTAGAAAGATGAAAGAGTTTACTTATGTGATCCAGGATCCCATGGGCATCCATGCACGTCCCGCAGGACAGTTTGTCAAGGAGGCAGGTTCCTTCGCAGACACCAGCGTTACCATCGGCAGAGGCGGCAAGGAGGTAGACGCCAAGAGGATATTGGGTGTCATGAGCCTGGGAGTGAAGCAGGGCGAAGAGGTTACAATCAAGTGCGACGGCCCCGATGAGGACGCTGCTGCAGAGAGGCTGGAAGCCTTCCTTAAGGAAAACATGTAAGCCTATGAAAAAATTAGAAGGAAAGAGTGTGTTTGCCGGTATCGCTATCGGCAAACTCGCTGTTTATCAAAAAAAAGAAAATACCGTGCGCCGGGAAAAGGTGACTGACACGGAGGCGGAGGTCAAGAGATGGCTGGCTGCCAGGGACACCGCAAAGGAGCAGCTGGGGGCACTTTACGACAAGGCACTTGCTGAGGTGGGCGCTGCAAACGCCGAGGTCTTTGAGGTCCACCAGATGATGCTGGATGATCTGGATTATGTGGAGTCAGTGGAAAATATCATCCGCACCCAGGAGGTCTGTGCCGAGTATGCGGTGGCCACTACGGGAGATAATTTTTCCCAGATGTTTGCGGCCATGGATGATGAATACATGCAGGGCAGGGCTGCGGATCTTTTGGATATCTCGGAACGGGTGGTAGGAGTCTTGTCCGGCGTGGTTTCCGGTGGCATCAATGCTACTGAGCCGGTGATCATTTTAGCAGATGATCTGGCGCCCTCGGAGACGGTGCAGCTGGACAAGTCACTGGTCCTTTCCTTTGTGACGCGCCACGGTTCCACCAATTCCCACACCTCCATTTTGGCACGCACCATGAACATCCCTGCACTCATCGGCGTCGACTATACGGATGATCTGGAGGGACGCGACGCCATAGTGGACGGCTTTACCGGGGAGCTCATCATAGACCCGGATGAGGCTACTGCAAAACTCTATGCTGATAAAAAAGCGCAGCTTCTGGAAAAGGAGCGGATGCTTTTGGAGCTCAAGGGCAAAGAAAATGTCACTTTAGATGGAAAAAAGGTCAACATATATGCTAATATAGGTAGCGTGGCTGATGTGGCGGAGGTTTTGAAAAACGATGCCGGAGGCATTGGGCTTTTCAGAAGTGAGTTTTTATATCTGGAGTCCGACACCTATCCCACGGAGGATGAGCAGTTCAGGGCATACAAGACTGTTGCCGAAAATATGGCAGGCAAAAAGGTCATCATCCGCACCCTGGACATCGGAGCGGACAAGCAGGTGGACTACTTTGAGCTGGCTCATGAGGACAATCCCGCCATGGGATACAGGGCCATCCGTATCTGTCTGGACAGGGTGGACATTTTCAAGACCCAGCTTCGGGCGCTTTACCGTGCCAGTTATTATGGAAATATTGCCATCATGTTCCCCATGATCATTTCCGTGGACGAGGTCAGAAAGATCAAGTCCATAGTGGAGGAGGTCAAGGTGGAGCTGACGGGACAGGACATATCCTACGGAGAGGTGGAGCTGGGGATCATGATCGAGACCCCGGCGGCTGTTTGGATGAGCGAGGAGCTGGCTCATGAGGTGGACTTTTTCTCCATTGGCACCAACGACCTGACCCAGTACACATTGGCTATTGACAGACAAAACCCTGCATTGGATAATATATGTGATACCCACCACCCTGCCATATTAAAGGCTATCAGGACTACAGTGGAAAACGGACACAAGGGGGGAGCATGGGTCGGTATCTGCGGAGAACTGGGAGCTGACACCTCTCTTACCGAGGAGTTTTTGCGTATGGGTGTGGACGAGCTTTCCGTTAGTCCGTCCAGGGTTCTGGCAGTCCGTGACGCAGTGAGGCGTACGGATCTGTCAAAATAGCAAGGAGGATTTTTATAAAATGAGCGATGTAGCTGCAACACTCAAAACAGAAAAACTGACAGGAAGGAATATAATCGGATACGCATTGGGCGATACCGGCGGAGTGCTGGCATTCGGTGTCATCAGTACCTTCCTCAATGTATATTATACTGATGTATTCGGTATCGACCCGGCCAAGCTTACCATTTTATTTTTGGTAGCCAGGCTGTGGGATGCCATCAACGACCCCATGATGGGTGCCTTCGTGGATTCCAGAAAGCCCAATCCCAAGGGACGTTTCAGACCCTGGGTATACAGGTTCTCATGGGCCATGATGGCTTCACTGGTGCTTCTGTTTTTACCTATTAACGATATATTCCCGAACTTCAGCCATTATCTGGTATATGCGTACATCACCTATATCTTCTACGGCATGATGTACACGGGTGTTAACATCCCTTACGGATCCATGGCTACTGTCATGACCCGTGATATCAAGGAGCGTTCCACACTTTCCATGGCACGTACCTTTGGTGCAGGTATCGGACAGATGGCAGGTTCCGTGATACTTCCCCTGGTGGTTTACTCTACCGCTTCAAACGGGGCAAAGTATCTGGACAACCACAAGATGTTTGCGGCCATCCTGGTCATCGTATTTTTGCAGTTCATTGCATACCAGCTTAATTACAGGCTGACAAAGGAAACCATCATCGCGCCTCCCAAGGAAAAGGGAGACACCGTATGGACGGTGGTGGGATCTCTGGTGAAAAACCGCCCCTTTGTTACCCTTTCACTGGCATCCATGCTTCTGATCGCCGGAAATATGTATTCCAATACGGCCAATACATATCTCTTCAAGAACTACTATGAGGCACCCGGCATGCAGGCTCTGGTTCCTGTGGCTACCTATCTGCCCATGGCACTTTTCATGCCCTTCCTTAATAAGCTGGTTCTGAAGTTCGGTAAAAAGGAACTCTGTGGTTTTGGGGCATACCTGGCTGCAGCCACCTATCTGATAATGTATTTCCTGAAGCTGCCCAATGCCACCCTGTTTCTGGTGGGACTTTTCATCACGGGTGTGGGACTTACCTTCTTTACCATGGAGGTATGGGCTCTGGTTTCCGATGCCATCGACTATCAGGACAAGCTGACCCACAAGCGTGAGGAGGGTACATCATACGCCATCTTCTCATTCTTCAGAAAGATGGGACAGACCATTGCCGGAGTCAGCTTCAATGCACTTTTGGCAGGCATCGGTTATGTGGCTGCTACGGCAGGCAGCTCCGAGGTGGTGAGACAGACAGCCGAGGTCAACAACGGCATCTACACACTGGCTACACTTTTACCTTTTGTAATGTATATAATTATGGCACTTCTGCTTCATTTGGGATATAATCTTGGGAAGAATGAAGTAATTGAGCTTAACGAGGAACTTG
The DNA here is from genome assembly GCA_024687655.1 of Lachnospiraceae bacterium. Taxonomy (GTDB): domain Bacteria; phylum Bacillota; class Clostridia; order Lachnospirales; family Lachnospiraceae; genus JAILEN01. Next base: position 7,932 of record JAILEN010000083.1, read on the forward strand.
CAGCACGTAGAAACGGTTTATCATGATCAATATTTACAGGACTGACGACCGTATCATCGGGGAGATCGCCGATTACGATATCGGCTGCTGGGTGAAGCTGACGGATCCCACCCTGGAGGAATGCGGCGACATTAGCGAACAATTTGATATTGATATAGCTGACATACGGGCGGCCCTGGATGATGAGGAGAGCTCCCGTATGAGTCTTGAGGATGATTATACCCTGATTTTGGTGGATATACCTACCGCCGAGGTCAGGAATAATCGTCATACCTATACCACCATCCCTCTGGGCATTTTGGTCAAGGAAAATGTG
>JAILEN010000090.1 GCA_024687655.1 Lachnospiraceae bacterium
TAAAGTCTGCATAGCATATGGACTTCATCCTGTCGTAGTGGCTCATCTTTTTGCCTCTGTATTTTTCAGTGTCCTCTCCCGGCTCATAGGTGCCGGTCATGATGAGTTTTTCCTTTGCACGGGTCAGGGCTACATAAAGGATGCGCATCTCCTCTCCCAGCATGTCGGCAGTGATCTTTTTTGACAGCCGGGATCTGTACAGATACCCGGACTTTATCCGCCGCGAAGGCTCAATATCCATGGGCGCCAGTCCGTGGGAGGCAGACATGACCATGGTGCCGGAAGAATCTGACTTGTTAAACTTCCTTTTTATACCGGATAAAAATACCACGGGAAACTCCAGTCCCTTACTCTTGTGGATGGTCATGATCCGCACCGCATCATCATCCTCGCCGATGAGATCGGCGGTGCCCACATCCTGGTTGTATTTCTTCAGCTGACGGATATAGTTTACGAACTTAAAGCATCCCGAAAATGAGGTCCTTTCAAAGTCCACCGCCATATCCACGAGCCTGTTCAGATTGGCCGCCCTCACCTCGCCTCCCGGCAGGGCACTGACATATTTCACATATCCCGTATCGTCATATATCATCTGCAAAAGCTTATGTATGGGAGTGTCGTTTATGATGCTGCGATACCTGTCTATGAAGTCCAAATACTTTCCGTGCTTTTCGTCTCCCTCATAGGATAAAACAGCCTGATAAAAGGGCGCGTCAGGATCCGAGCTTCTTATCACCGCCAGCTGCTCGTTGGAAAAGGAAAAAATAGGCGACCTCATCACCGCGGCCATGGTGATATCCTGTCTGGGATTGTCCAGAAGAGACAAAAGCGACAGCACGGTGTCCACCTCAATGGTATCAAAATATCCGGTCTCGTCCGTTACATGGGCAGGTATCCCAAAGGACATGAGGGTCTCCATAAGCCGGGTTCCCCGGCCCTTTACTCCGCGCATCAGGATCACGATATCGGAATACTTAAGCCTCCTGTGGCTCTCTGTCTTTCTGTCAAAGACCAAAAATGTCTCCATCAGTTCTCTGATGCGTCCGGCTATAATCCTGCCCTCCCCGTCAAATTCCGATATGTCCGTATCGTCATCGGGATCCGAGGCGTCCTTTTGGGCCAGCAAAAGTTCCGTGCCATAGTCCTGCCTCTCTGCGGGCAAAAGGTAGTCTGCCCCGAATTTCAGTGTGGCCGCATCGTCATATTCCACGCCGCCCACCCTTTTATCCATAAGGGGGGCAAAGATACTGTTCACGCTGTCTATCACCTGAGACCTGCTGCGAAAGTTTTTATCCAGGTCTATCCTCTGTTGTTTGGAATCCTCCCGGGAAAAGGTCTCGTATTTTTTTGCGAATATCTCGGGTCTGGCCTGACGAAAACCATATATGCTCTGCTTCACATCACCCACCATGAAGTAATTATTGTTGCCGCCGTCCTCCCCGGAAATGGTATGGAGGATGGTCTCCTGCAGGTAATTGGAATCCTGATACTCGTCGATCAGGACCTCATCATAATACTCCCGAAGCTCCGAAGCTGTCTCCGTAGGATCCTTGGTTTTGGGATCAATGAGTATGTCAAGGGCCAGATGCTCCACATCGGAAAAGTCCAGCACATTTTTCTCCTGCTTCTTTTCAAAAAACCTGTGACTGTAATCCAGTGTGAGCCGCACCAGGGTCTTTACATTTTCTCCGACACGGAGCATGGCAGCCTTTGCGTCAGGGCGGCTCTGAAATATGATATCCGACGCCACTGCGCTCATGATATCCTTGTATACCTGTCTGTTTGCCTTTACCCTGTCCTTGAAGCCCACCACCGGTTCATCAAACCTTTTGGATGACAGCTTATCAAATTCAAAGCTTTTGAGCCCTGAGTACAACTCGTCATAGGTTTCGCACCCTGTCAGCAGCTCCAGCCCCGCCACATCCGACGCCACCGCTTCCTCATATGGACAGTTCGGGCTTTCGGATCTGATAAACCTGAGGTTCTCCACAGCTCTGTCGTACGCCTCGGATATTACCCTCTTAGCCTCGTCGGTCATCTCAATGAGCCAGTCCGGATCCTCTCCGGCTTCATCATCCCAGGACTTACATTTTTCATAGTCCGCCAAAAGACCCATAAGCCATTCCTCCGGCCAGGGTGCCGCAGATGCGGCACGATAGAGATCCAGTATCATATCGCTGATGGCATCATCCCTGTTTCTCACCGAATAGGTGTCCACCAACTTTTTGAAGGCCTCATCATCAGCCTCATAGTATTCCTCCAGAAGCCTGTCCATCACCTCGGATGACAAAAGTGAAAGCTCCCTGGCATCGCCTATGCGAAAATCAGGGTCTGCTCCCACCCTGTGAAAATAGTTTTTCAGCAGGTGATTACAGAAGGAGTCAATGGTGGTTATCTGCGAGTGAAAAACATAGGACGCCTGGTGCATCAGTCTCTCGTTTTCCGGATCATCTTTAAGTGCTTTATCAATGGCCACCCGGATCTTTTCTCTCATCTCCTTCGCAGCAGCCCTGGTAAAGGTTACCACCAGGATACGGTCTATATCCACAGGATCCTTCTCATCGGTTATCTTTTGGATTATCCTCTCCACCAGTACCGTGGTTTTTCCGGAGCCGGCTGCAGCAGATACCAGGATATCCCTGTCACGGAGATCTATTACTTTTCTTTGTTTGGGGGTAAAATCAGTCATTATCCAAACTCTCTTTCATCGCTGCGATTATCTCATCCTTTTTGCCCAGGGGCGCCAGGTTATGATATCCGTATCCCGGCAGTCCGGGCTCAAAGCCGCAGACTGATCTGTACTGACAGTATGTGCACGCATTTTTATTCCCGTTTCGATAGGGATCCACATCGATCCTTCCCGATATCATATCCTCCCCCACACGTCTGACCGTATGCTTCACATAGTCCCGCATGACACTCATATCCTGTTCACTTACTATGTCGCTGTATGCTGAATATCCTCCGGTTTTGTTTACATCGATCTTTGCCACATCCGATTTATAGGTTTCCTTTTTGCTAATGGCCTCCGCCGCCTTTTCATCCAGAGACGCCACCACCTCCGCATCATCCCTGATGCTCCCGGTGGGCTTGAGCTTTGTCATCTGCTGCCTGAAAAGCTCATCATCGGATACATCCATACTGCCCTCGATCATGGGGTCGTCGATATGGTAATAGAAAAACGCCGCCGGCACGATCTGCCTGTCGGGCTGTCTCTCCTGCATACCCTCTATGGCTGCGTTCATGTAGAAGACCAGCTGTATCTGCAGTCCGTAATACATGGACATATAGTCAAGTGCTTTGTTACCCGATTTGTAATCCACTATTTTCACCATCACCCTGTCGCCCTTTTCGCAGGTATCTATACGATCGATCTGTCCCGACAGGACCAGCCTGCTGCTGTCAGACAGTTCATAAGTCAGCGCCGACATGGATCCTATTTTGGAAAGCGACACCTCAAACTGAGCCGGCTCAAAGTCCCCACTTTCCAGCTGTCTGTGGATGGCCCATACGGTTTTCCTGAGAGTCCTCTCCATCCCGTTCATGATGTATCGCTTCCGGTGAGTCTCCATCATCTCGGTTTTTGCCACCGCATCATAAGCCTGTATCACAGCCTCTTTCAAATATGCTTCCGATTCATCGTGACTGACATCCCGCCAGGATCTGTTATCCCTGTGGATCAGCTCGGAATAATTTTTAAGAGCTTCGTGATAAAGCGTCCCCATATCGGAATACTCAAATTCATGCTCCCGGCGCTCTTTTAGCCTGAGGCCATAATTCAAAAAGTAGGCGTAGGCACAGGCAGCATATTTTTCAATGCGGCTGACGGAAACATGAAGTTCCTCTCCGCTGATGGCACGCATGACAGCAGTAGAGATCTTCTCATTACTGTGAGTGAAAAATGCAGCCTCAAATATCTTATCAACCTCATGGGGCCTGTCCTTTTTCATACGGGACAAAAGGGCTCCGAAAAGGGCGGCGTTTTTACCGGACAGCTCACCCATATCCAAAAACCTGCGCAAAAGCATGATAAAGGTCCCTTTTGCCTCCTCATCGGTGGAGGTCCAAAAGTCCGGACGTACTGCCCGCTCAAAGCACTCAGTCTCCACGTCATCATACAGTCTGCGTATCCTGTCAACGATATAGGAGGGACGGAGAGATTCCCCGGAGGTGCTGCGGCAGGCATAGGTAATATACAGTCCGTCGCTGCCCTGGGTCAGAAGCTGATACAGATAGAACCTCTGCATAAAGGAACGCTGCCTCACCGTTGGTGCCAGCTCTATTCCCGCATCAGATAAGATCATCCTCTCATTCTGTGAAAGTATATTTGGCGAAGATGCCTCCGAAGGGATCACCCCGTCATTGGCTCCGATCAAAAACAGCCTTTTGATACCGGAAAGTCTCGTACGTTCCACGTCACCAAAGAGCACCCTGTCCGGATCCTGCGGGATGGTACCCAGGGAAACAGCCTCCAGACCAGAGGTCAAAATGTCTGAAAACTGCCTGCCAGAAACATCTATATCCGGCAAAAGGGCATCCATCTTTTCAAAGAGCTCTATAACGGAATCATAGACCATGCCGTATTCCATGGCCCGCTTTTCATCATGCTGTTCCTCAAAGAAAGCCCGCTTCTCCTCCAGCTTTTCCCTGATGCCATATGCCTCAAGAAAACTTCTTAATGCCGCCGTCTTTTCCGAAACAGGGGTGGTCTCATAATAGATATGTATCAAAGGCTCAAAATGGTCATATATAATGTGCCTGAGTTCATTAACACGGGACAACTCATCTTCGGAAAATTCACTGGGTCGTATCATAAAGGTTTTTGAAAAGCTGCTCTTTCCCCTGATACCCGTACGATAGAGATACTGATCCATAAGATCCGTATCCTCGGAGGAAACGTCCGCCAGACCCGTGCGCAAAAAACCTATCACATCATCATATTTAAAATCATAATTCAGGATGGAAAGAGCGGAAATCAAAAACTCCAGGCAGGGTGAAAAGACCACGTCGGTTTTCTCATCGGAAAACACCGGCACGTCATACCTGGCAAAGACCTCCTCGATATATGGGCTGTAGGTCTCCGGTGCACCGGATACAATGGCCAGATCACTGTACTTTAATGGACGCTCACTTTTGGCACTGTCTGCCACCATACGTCTTATCATGGATGCAGTAAAGCACAGCTCCTCATAGGGAGTATCCAGAGAAAAGATCCTGATCTCATCCGGGCTCTTTCCCTCATATGTCTCATGTCCTTCATTTTTTCTAAGTTCGGAAAAGATATTCTTCTCCAAAAAGGCCAGTCTGCCTGAGGGTGCAAACCTGCCTTTTTCCTGAGCTTCGATAAGTATGGGATCATCGACGGTCACTCCCATCTTTTTGGCAATATCCGAAAGAGAACGGATCATCTTTTTACTCATGTAAAAAAGCTCGTGCTCCCCGCCGCCATAAATGGTCTCTCTCACATCCATGGTAACCGTCACGTACGTATCCCGGGACAGGGATATTATCTGCTCCAAAAGTACATTTTGAATGGGAGTAAAGCCTGTATATCCATCCAGCACCACTACCGCAGCACGCACAAGCGACGACGACCGCAGCATCTGTGCCAGTCTCATATACCTCTGCTCGGCAGTGATATGTTCGCCACTGATATAGTCCAAAAAATGCTCATGAATAATGCTGATATCATGGATCTTGTTTTTGAATGCCGGTGACATTCCCCCTACCTCTGCCAACTCATCTATGCCCCGGCCGTCGCTATTGTATTGTTCAAACTCAGAAAGAAGGGATTTGACCTGGTCGATATAGCCCGGGGTTTTGATCTTTCTTTTGAGCACCAGAAGCTCATCCGAAACCTCCTCTGCCACCCGGCGGAGGATGAGATTCTTTCCCACATCATCCAACAGCGTAAGACCGCTCTCGTTCATCTCGTCAAAGACGCGATAAGCGAGGCGGTCAAAGCTTAAGATATCAATATTAACTATGGAGTGGGCGGGATGTAATTCCACCAGCCTCCGCTGAGTCTCCAGCGTAAACTGCTCCGGAACGATCACCAGAAACCGCTGCCGCATATCTGCAACAGAATCCTCGATCATCTTTTTATAGATATATGTGGACTTCCCGCTCCCACTGCTTCCAATTACATACTTCAGACTCATAAATATAAAAGATTCATGTAAAGAGTGAGCATATGACCTGCGAACGACCGGTTATGATCTGGAGGCTTCCATCATCTTGTTCTTGAGCTCGTTTTCAATATTCTCAAGCTCCTGCTCGGCGAGCCTCCTCTTCTCCTTACCATCAGCCTGGATCTTCAATACCTCATCCATGGTGGAGATCAGCTGCTCATTGGTATGCTTCAATGTCTCGATATCCACAACTCCACGCTCAGACTCAATAGCGGTAGCCACAGTCGCAGTCTTAAGGGCCTCCGCATTCTTTTTCAGCAGCTCATTTGTCATATCCGTAACCTCACGCTGCGCCTTGGCAGCCTGATTGGAATGCTCCACTCCAATGGCGATGACCATCTGATTCTTCCAAAGGGGAATGGTATTTACGATGGTGGACTGGATCTTTTCAGCCATCAATGTATCGCTGTTCTGGACCATACGGATCTGAGGTCCGCTCTGCAGTGCGATGGTACGTGTAAGCTGCAGATCATACAGCTTCTTTTCAAAACGGTCGCACATGCCTGCCAGATCCCTGGCCTTCTGTGCATCCTCTGCCAGTCCGCTGGCATCAGCCTTGGCCTGAAGTTCCTTTAATTCTCCCTCTCTTACAGCCTTGAGTTTCTGCTTGCCGGCTGCAATATACATGGTAAGCTCCTTGAAATATGCAAGGTTGGCGTCATACATCTTGTCCAGCATGTCCACATCCTTGAGCAGTGTCACCTGATGCTTTTCCAGCTCAGTGGTGATGACATTGATATTGGTCTCTACCTTGGCATACTGTGCCTTGAGCTCTGTCATACGATTGGAGCTCTTTTTGAAAAATGCAAAAATACCCTTTTCATTCTCCTCCACGTCAAAGTCCTTGAGCTCACCGATAAGCTTTGTGATCATGTCGCCTACCTCGCCCATATCCTTTGTACGGACGGACTCCAGAGCCTTCTCTGAAAAATCGGAGAGCTTTTTCTGGGTGCCTGCGCCGTAGTTTAAGATGGCATTGGAATTGGTGATGTCGATCTGCTTTGCAAACTCATCCACCTGAGCCTGCTCCTCGGCAGACAGCTTGATGTCCTCCGTCATATCGGTGCTCGTAGTGCCGGCTGCAGGAAGATCCTGTCCCGTAGCCGCTGCAGTATCAAATACCAATGTGGGTGCCTCTGCTTTAAATTCCATGTCTGACATTTTTTACTCCTCCTTATAATAATGCGTCCTGTTTCATCATTGTCTTCATGACAGATATATCTGACGAAATATCCCAGGCATCATCCTGGAACAGCTGATTGAGTAGTTTCACATAAGCGTCGTTTATGACGTCCATGGCGTCCTCGATCTCAACCTTGGCATTTTTAACATTCTCTATGCTGCCATCCTCATTACACAGCTTCACATAACTGGTCACCAGTTTTTCCGTGGTGGGCAGGTAGTAGCTCATGAACTTTCTCAGATCCGATGCGGTCTCCGGCTGCTTCTGTACCTTTTTAAAAATGGAAAGCACCGTGGCCTCCAGGGTATACAGCTTGTCCGACATGCTCTCTGTGTCGGGGATCATATCGTTGTAGTCCCTGATCTTGTTCAGGTAATCATTGCCGTCGCGTAGGATGGACTTCACATCCTCAGGCAGGGACTCGTCTATCTTGTAGTAGCTGCGCTTGGTGGCCTCTGTCCTGGGAGCCTCCTTTGCCGCCTTCTGTCCGTCCCTGACCGCCTGTTCCTGTGCCATTCTGACAGATCTGGCATATTCCATATACACATCATCAGTCAGCATCAGCGTAGTCTGCTCTCTGTCAAAGACCGCCGTGGGCAAGAAGCCCTTCATCTTCATCTTTTTGAGCTCCGAGAGCACCTGGTCCTCTTTTTTATCACTCTTGTCCGCCAGTTCCCTGATGGTGACATAACTGCGCTCACCGGTGATGGCGCCATACTGATAAAAGCTCTTGACCAGCTTTTGTTTGTTGATGCCGGAAAGGATCACTCCTATACCTATCAGAAAAATGAGTCCCATGACCACGCCTATGGTGATCATCCCGGCGACACTGCCGGCGATCATTTTTGTAAATATACCCCAGCACATCAGTGCGCCGGAAACTATGCTGATGGCCGTACCGGTCCCGATCTCGAACTTGCCCAGATTCTTTTCCACATCCTTTGTGAAAAAGGGCGGTCTGTATGGTACGTTTCTCTTTACGGATCTCACCACATCCGCCATGGCTCCCACACCACTCTTTACAACTGTGGTGGTGGTATCGGATACTACCCGGCGAAGCTGCGTCCCCAGCCCTGAATACTCATGGGTGGAAAGCGCCTTGTCTATACTTGCTATTATATCATCCCCTGCAGAAAGCAGGTCGTCGATCAGTGCCATTTATCATACCTCAAGCTGCTTTTCATTTACAAACAATGTCCGCCCCAGCTCAGCAGCAATAAGCTCTCCCAGACCATAGATATTTCTGTCCGGTTCGCAGGCCAGGATCCCGAAGATGTGATCCTTGCAGAAAACAGGGAAGCCCACATATCCCATACTCCTGGAAGGGATCTCCTCCCGTTTGAACATCTCGCTCACCGCTCCGCTCCTCCTGTCATGGGCCATCACATACATCTCACCCTCCTTGATCATGCATCTGAGATCGATCTTTTGGGGAAATGGCTTTTTATCGGCTCCGACGATAAAGGGCTTTTCGTACATATAAAACAGGAGGTTGTCCACGCCAAGCTTGTCCAGCATCCTGATGGATACCTCTGCGGGATCATCAGACGTCTCCATCCTGTTAAAGCCTGACATGAGATATTCCTTCATCCGCTCAGTTTCCAGTGCGTTTTCCCTGACCACGGCTTCCTTTTGTCCTGACAGGATGTAGACCATACGGTCCTTGATACGGAGGAAAAGCCTGTTGATATATACATTTACGGCAACCGACTTCTGTGCCGTGTTAATGGCTGACTGAAGCTGGTTGATGCATTGAACAAATCTCTGGGGATCAGTATACTCCATCACGCCATTATCTATCAGTATGTCTATGAGCCGGCATATATCGCCGTACTCATCCTCACTCATACATCTGTTTTTCATGGCCTTTATGATCCGAAACATTATCTCATTGAAAAGCCTCCTGAGATTAACGTTCTCTCTGTTGTAGATCTCGTTTTTGTACCGGTAAAAACACATATCAAAGATGATGTCCAGATCACCCCTGTCGATCCTGGTCACATCAATAAGTGTCCGGCTGAGCATGTCATACTCCATGGATGCCCTGGCATATAAGGTAGTGGCCACCTTTGCAGATTCAGCCTTTTCCCCACTCAGCAGGTTCAAAAGTACCTCCAGCGCCTTTTTGCCTACAGTCATGCTGCCTGTACCTATGGATGAAAGAGGGGGCTCCAAACCAGCCGCCAGCCTGGTATTGTCAAAGCCGAAAACCTTGACATCCCTGCCGGGCGTAATGCCTCTTTGCTTCATCACATCATAAAGCGGCTTGGCAACCGCATCATTCACACAGAAGATGACCTCCGCATCCGGATTGTCATCCAAAAGCTTCTCTGCCCTGTCATAACAGGTGATGGACATGTCCGAAGTCACATGGGCACGCTCCGGCATAGTGATCCCTCTCTGGGAAAGGCATTTTGTAAAAATGTCCCTCCTCTCGACGGCGTCAAAATTGTCCTCTCCTCCGCCCAGCATGGCGAAACGGGACAGATTGCCGATGTTTACCAAAAGGTCTACTACTTCCCTGATACCGGATTCATTGTCGTAGTCGATAACCACGCCATCGCCTATATCCGCGGAGATATAAACCCTGGGCACATCCTTTAACATGCCGGTAAAACGCTTAAGCTTCTTTTTGTCCACACTCCTTAATGAGCCCAGAGCAATGATATAGCCGTCAAAATCTATATCACCGGCCATGAAAACAACAGAATTATAAATACTCACATACTCATTTTTGTCACCGAAGATACCAACGCCCTCCTCGCCCTTGCCGGCAAAAGTGAACACCCTGATATTTTCATCACGGGGGATGGCATTGTAAACACTGTGTATGAGGTCCTGAGTATAGTCGGTATTTATATTCTCAACTATGAGACCAATGGTTTTGTATTCCTTACTAATCATATCATCAATGCTCCACGTCAGGCTGAGGGCTGGCGAAAAAGTATCCCTGTGAATAATCTACCCTGTATTTGGACATGATCTTCTGGATCTCCTCATTCTCCACGAATTCCGCAACGATCTTGACGTTTTTGGAACCCAGATGCTTCCAGCTGGTGATCAGTGAGATCAGCCTCTCGGAGTCCATGTTCTCACAGCATTTTCTGACTATGGATCCGTCGATCTTGAGGTAATCGGTCTGGATGCCCAAAACATGCTGGAGGTTGGAGAAGCCGCTGCCAAAATCATCAAGGGCTATCTTGCCGCCCAGATCGTGGATCTTGTCCACAAAATTCATCAAAAGCTCATAGTCATCCACCTCTTCATTCTCCAGGATCTCAAAGATGAAGCTCCCGGGATGATCGGTGGTCCGGAGGAAATCATATATGGTCTGGACCAGGTTGTTGTTTTTGATATCCCTGATCCCAAGGTTCATGCTGACGCAGGCATCATCTATGTCCTTAAACTTTTCAAAGACCTTTTTGATCATGGTAATGGATATCTTGTCATACAAAACGCCGTAGGATCTGGCCACATCTAAAAAGTCCCCGGGACTGACAACATTGCCGTTTTCATCCTCCATCCTCATAAGAGCCTCATAATGGCTGATGCATTTTTTCTTATTGTCATATATGCCCTGGAAATAGGGGATGATCTTGTCATGTGCAATGGCGTAGTTGATCACGTTTACCATATGATAACGCTGCTTTAGTGCATCCACGTCGATGATCTCGCTCTCGCCCTTGGTGATCATAAACTGTATGTTCTTTGCCATCATCTCGACCCTGGCCGAATTGTAGGCGTCATGGATATTCGTGGTCTTGCAGTCATCGATCACACAGAACAGTGGCACGATGGGAATGAAGTTGTCCTCATTTTCAAAAAGCTTGGACTGCAGTTTTTCCATGTTGTCCACAAACTGGGGCAGGGACACCAGATACGAAGCAGAGCCGATGGCCACCTGCCAACGGTCCAGAATGTAAAAATGATATCCGTTTGCCTTGGCAAAACCGGAACATTTTTCGATGTAGTTCTTATAGGTCATCTCCACCATGTTGTCTCCGAAGACGGCCCTCATGCTGGAAAGCTCCAGCACGTTCATGATGCAGATCCTGTCGTATTCGTTGAGCCTCATATCCATGTTGAGGGCTGCTGCATTGGCATACTCCTCGTCATCCACATAGAGAAGCTTTTTCTCGTAATCCGCCATGGTACCTGCAAGCTCATCACTCATGGTCTTGCTCTCGTCATGGTACTCATCCTGGATAGCTGCCATGTATGACAAAATGGCCTTGTTGTCGGCAGCCAGGCCCTCCGTATGTGAGAACACATAGGGGTTGTATTCCTGAGTAGCTTCCTCCTCACCCAAAACCGCCACCACAAAGGAGATGTTGGCGTAGACGTTTTTGCCTCCCTGATTGGATATCTCTCCGTCCGTGATACATCCGCACATATTGGAATTCTCGAAAACGGAAAGCTCCCATCTGACGGAATGAGGATAGAGCTTATGCCTGACGGAGCAGGAATACCCGAAGACAGTCTGGGCCTTTTTGAAATTCTCAACTCTGAGGAAAAGGGCTCTGTTGTCGGAAACTATCTTGCCATCATAGATAAAGGCTCGTCTCACCTTTCTGCCTTCACTCACGTGCTGGTAAGCCCAAAGCTCGTTAGCCTCCTTGTCGTATCTGACCAAAATGGGCATCTCATCCATATCGGAATACACGAAGGGCATGACCCATGAAAGCTCCGGCTTTTCCCTGAGCACATCCCCGGTGGTACTTAAAAACTTTTCCACCGCATCCACACCGTCAATGGAGACTATCCTGTCGCCATCCGTCCTGGTGATCTCATATTCTCCGCCTGCGGGCTGAGCACCTGTAGCGGCCTGGGACAGACTCTCAAAGTTCTCTCCCCCGATGGCAGCCAGGATGATGCTGTTGGCAGACCAGCCATTTTCATCAAACACAAAGCCCTTCATGGCGTCCCTGCTGCCCGATGCTGCAGGCCTGTCGGCGACACCGCCGATCATGGGAACGCCGGGGATCATCTCATTACTCAGCTCCACAAACCTGGAAGCATGGAGATAGCTGCCGGAAATAAAGGTAAGGAGCAGTCCCGTATCATCGGAAATGATACCGTCGGATATACTGTTTAAAATATCCTTGGGATCCACAGTCTTTTTGTTTTTCATAAGATAACTGCGTCTCATGGTGCGTACATATCCGGTCTCCATCTGGGTCACGGAAATAATGCACTGGTTGTACATGAGCTTTCCCCAGCCGATAACACCCGAAGCACTGGTCCCGAAGATGTGCGCTCCCGGCACCAGACCCTTTATGAAACGCGCAAGATCCACAGCCTCCTCTTCCAAATGGATGGAGGTGTGGATCCTGATCAGGATATCTCCCTTCTGAGAATACAGCATGAGCTGGTTGAAATCCTCTACCAGCCTTGCCTTTGATACGTACTGAAAATTCCATGTAAACATAACCTACCCCATTCTCCTTATTTCGTTTGGATCCTTAATGTTAAACCTCGTAATAAAGTCCTTCAGGTCATCATCATTTTTTATCAGTAATACAGGCTCGAATTTTCCGCTTACGTTGTCTATGAAGCCTGCAACCTGTTCGCCGTTGGCTATGCTGGTCCGAAGCACCGGGCGCTTTTTCGTAGGATCGTAGTAGTGCCTCTTTCTGTCGGGAAAAAACGCATTGTATTTCTTATCCAGTTCTTTGTACATGTCCACCTGTTTTTCAATGTCGTTGTTGGCCTTCGGCTTTTTTTTAGCCATCCCCAAAAGGCCTCCGACTGTGACACAGATAAGTAAAATGACCGCACCGTATGAGCTCTGGTGGAATAACAGGGATGCCACAAAGAAGACCGCTCCCACTATCCCGCCATACATGGCTCCCTCTGAAAGGTATGTATCGGTTGTGTCACTGTTATTCGGTTTTGCCATCCCTGACCATTTCCTCCATGGTATGCCAGCCTAAAACCGCACACTTCACACGGGCCGGCATATGGGACACATCCTGGAGCACTCCTGCCTCTTCCAGCTCGTCCCTCTCCTCATCCGTGATACCCTCTTTTATCATCCGCATGAAAATGTCGGAAAGCCTGAGGGCCTCCTCTTTGGACTTGCCGATGATGAGGTCCAGCATCATGTCAGCTGATGCCTGGGATATGGCGCAGCCATCTCCCTCATAGGCTCCGTCGACTATCACGTCGTTTTCGATCTTAAGGTTTAAAATGATATCGTCTCCACAGGAAGGGTTGACTCCCTCCAGCCTGAAGTTGGCTCCCTCAAGCTCATGCTTGTGGATCGGATTCATGTTGTGGTCGGTAAGTATCTCATTATAAAATGTACTGGACAATTTATTATCTTCCTTTCTATGTGGGATAAGGCTTTTCTCATTCTGAGGACATTTTCCCTGTCATTCTGAGCGCATTTCTCCTGTCATTCTGAGGGCATTTTCCCCTGTCATTCTGAGCGCAGCGAAGAATCTTTTTAATCTGCAAATCCCATTTCCTTACGTATCCCAGCCAGGCATTCGACGAAGGCATCGATCTCCTCTTTGGTATTGTAAAATGCCATACTGGCCCTGGTGGTGGACATCCTCTTGAGGTGCTTGTGAAGAGGCTGCACGCAATGATGGCCTGCCCTCACCGCTATACCGTGGGCATCAAAGATGGTGGCCACGTCATGGGGATGCACCCCATCCAAAACAAAGGTGAGTATCCCGTGATGCTCCCTCGGGTCATCGGAGCCCAAAATCTCCACATGAGGGATCGCCCTCATCTTTTCAAATGCGTAGACGGTAAGCTCCTCTTCTATGCGCTCAATGGTCTCAAAACCAAAGCGCTGCATGAACCGTATACCCTCAGCCATGCCTATGGCTCCGCCGGCATTCACCGTCCCCGCCTCAAACTTATGGGGCACCTCAGCATAGGTGGCTCCGCACCGGGTCACATATTCTATCATCTCCCCGCCATATAAAAACGGCGGCATTTTTTCCAGCAGCTCTGTACGTCCGTACAGAGCTCCAATACCCATGGGACCGTACATCTTGTGACCTGAGAATGCCAGAAAGTCCACATCCAGATCCTGTACATCCACAGGTATGTGAGGCACGCTCTGGGCCCCGTCGCAGACAAAGACCGCACCGTTGTAGTGGGCTATCTTTGCAAAGGTCCTGATATCATTAACACGTCCGAAGAGATTGGATATGTGTGTTATGCACACCATCTTCGTGTGCTCATTGCACAGTTTTTTTAAAACCTCCGGATCCAGATATCCCTTCTCGTCACACTCGAAGAAAACAAGCTTCGCACCGGTCTGCCTGGAAACCTGCTGCCATGGCAAAAGGTTGCTGTGGTGCTCCATTATAGAAACCACGATCTCATCGTCATTGCGTAAAAAGTTCATACCGTAGGAATAAGCGACCAGATTGAGACTCTCGGTAGCGTTCCTGGTAAAAACTATATCCTCTTTTTTCGGTGCGTTGATAAAATCCGCTACCGTTTTTCTTGCCTTATCGTAATCCTCGGTTGCCTCCACTGACAGATCGTAAAGTCCTCTCAGAGGATTGGCGTTATTTTGTTCGTAGTATTTCATCACCGCATCCAGCACACACATTGGCTTTTGGGATGTGGCTGCGTTGTCCAAATAAATGGTGCTCCTGTTGTTTAAAAGAGGCATCTGACCTCTGATATTTTTTACTACATCCTTCATTATTTTTTCCTAAGGATCCTTTACTTATATTCCGCTATGAGATTGCGGGTGGTCTCATCCGGGATCTGTGATGCAATGGCATCAATACGTGCCCTGGCCATCATCTCGTAGATCTCATCCTCCGGGATACCTCGGCTTTTCAGATAAAACATCATCTCATCCGAAAGCTTTCCTATTGTGGCACCATGGGTACCCTCCACATCCTCCTCTGCACAGAGTATCAGCGGGATAGTCCTGTTCACCACACCCTCGTCCATCAAAAGCACGTCCTCGATCTCGGCACCCACTGAAGCAGAGCAGCCGTTTTTAAAATCGATGGAACCGCGGAACAGCTTTTGAGCCTTGTCCCGGAGCACTCCGTTTACCTTGATGTTGGACTCAGTCTTTTTTCCGATGTGGTTGGCCACATAGTTGATATCCAGGCTGTCCTCGTTTTGTACCAGATATGCCAGCTTGATATCCAGAGCTGCATGGCGGCCGATAAGCTCATTGGTACAGCCCAGATAGGTCTCATGACCTGACAGCACCACCTGGATCAGGTTAAAGGATGCTCTCTCTCCCACATCGCCGGTAATATCATTTATAAAGGTAACTCCCCTTCCCAGACGCTGGGTCTGGATTATTGTGAGCTTTCCATTTTTTTCTATATCGTAGTGAAGCCTCACTGCTGCCGTGGCATCCACCTCGGGCTGGGAGAAAAAGTCCATGAGGATCACTGCCTCGGCCTCCTCGCCCACTTTTATCTCGTAGCAGCTGATCTCCTGCCAATCCTGGGTGTATTCAAAGGAAAGGCGTAAGGGATCGGCCATTTTTGTATGGGCCTCTACCGAAAACTCCTCTGCCTCTGCGGGAAGCTGCCAGACAAATGCTGCTTCATCTGTCAGCCGTGCCTCGTTCATATGGAGCCAGTTCCAGGTAGGAGCCGGTATTTTATTAATAATAACTTCTGACATCTTTATCCTCTGTTTTTTTATTTGTCGTTCCGGGCATCTTTCCATGCCATCCTGAGCAAAGCGAAGGATCTTTATCCTACCGTTCCCTTCATTTCCAGTCTGATGAGGTTATTCATCTCAACCGCATACTCCAGAGGCAGCTCCTTTGACACGTTGTCCGCAAAACCGCTAACTATAAGTGCCCTGGCATCCTCCTCCGTCATACCTCTGCTCATCAGATAAAACACCGTCTCATCGGAGATACGTCCGATCCTGGCCTCATGTCCTATATCGCAATCAGCACACCGAATGTCCATGGCCGGTATGGTATCGGACCGTGACTCGGTATCCAGCATCAGGGACTCGCAGGAAACCGCTGACTTTGACCCCTTGGCCTTTTCCGAAACAGTTACAGCACTCCTGAAGGTGCTGATACCTCCGCTCTTGGAGATGGACTTGGTATTGATATATGATGAAGTATGGGGTGCGCCATGCACCACCTTTGTCCCGGTATCCAGGTTCTGTCCGTGTCCCGCAAAGGTGACGCCGGTGAACTCACATCGGGCACCCTCTCCCACCAGCACGCTCATGGGATAGAGGTAGGACACATGGGAGCCGAAGGAACCGGATACCCACTCGATCTTGCCGCCCTCCTCAACCCTGGCACGCTTGGTGTTCAGGTTGTACATATTTTTGGACCAGTTTTCTATGGTGGAATAGCGGAGCTTTGCATTTTTACCCACGAAAAGCTCCACGCAGCCTGCATGAAGGTTGGCCACATTGTACTTGGGAGCGGAACAGCCCTCGATAAAATGGAGGTCTGCGCCCTCGTCGACGATGATGAGGGTATGCTCGAACTGACCTGCGCCTGCGGCATTGAGTCTGAAGTATGACTGCAGGGGTATCTCCACCTTTACTCCCGGAGGGACATACACAAATGATCCACCGGACCAGACTGCACCGTGAAGCGCAGCAAACTTGTGATCCGTAGGAGGCACCAGCTTCATAAAATGGGAACGTATCATCTCGGCATACTCGCCGTGAAGCTCGCTCTCCAGATCCGTATAGATGACGCCCTGGGCAGCCACCTCGTCCTTCACATTGTGATATACCAGCTCAGAATCGTACTGTGCTCCCACTCCCGCCAGAGACTTATGCTCTGCCTGGGGGATGCCCAGTTTGGTAAAGGTGTCCTTGATATCCTCGGGTACATCCTCCCACTTGGTCTGCATCTTGTTGTCCTTGGGACGGACGTAGGTCAGGATATGATCCATGTCCAGTCCCTCGATACTGGGACCCCAGTCAGGTACCGGTATCTCGTTATACTTTTTTAAACAGGACAGACGGAACTCGGCCATCCAATCAGGATCGTTTTTTTCCTTTGAGATCTGACGAACGATCTCGTCCGTCAGTCCCTCGTCCAGCTTGTACGCATCCTTATCTTCATTTCTGAGCTCGTAGAGGCTCCGATCAATGTCCTCTACATATGTTTTTT
>JAILEN010000102.1 GCA_024687655.1 Lachnospiraceae bacterium
GGCATCCTCATCCGCCATGGATCTTTTCATCCGGGCGGATGCTTTTGACAATGTGAAGATGACATCTACAAAGGCTGAGGATTGGACCATACCAGAGGTGGCAGATGCCATGGACAGTGGCCGGCTTACCTATGTGGGCAAGTACAGCGCACCGGACTATGAGACCATTTTGGATGGGGGCTGTGATCTGGTGATCGAGAACACCATGATCTATCATTCTCCCAAAGCCAGGGAACAGCTGGAGGCTCTGGGCCTGCCCGTGATAGTGGAGAATTCCAGCTATGAAAAGCATGTGCTGGGTCGTATCGAATGGGTGAAGCTCTACGGACTTCTGACCGGACATCTGGATGAGGCAGAGGCCTTTTTCGATGATGCGAAAAGGAGGCTCGATGCCCTGGGACAGTCACAGCCCACGGGGAAAAAGGTGGCTTTTTTCTACATTACATCCTCAGGCTATGTGAACACCAGAAAGCCCGGAGACTATGTCTCGGAGCTCATAGGCATGGCCGGTGGGGACTATGCCCTGGATGGAGTGAGTTTTTCAGATGACAGCAAACTCTCAACCATCAACATGGACGTGGAAAGCTTTGTGGAAGCAGCACAGGATGCGAATATCATCATTTACAATTCCACGGTGGGCGGTGCTCCGGAGTCCATAGATGAGCTGACGGCGGGTGCCCCCTTTTTAAAGGAGTTCGATGCGGTAAGATCAGGTGAGGTCTGGTGTACCGGCGCAGATATGTTTCAGATGACGGGCTCTCTGCCGGATGTGGCGGAGGAGCTTGGCGTTATTATTTCGGGAGATGATGATGAGGGACTGTCCTTTTTCAAAAAACTCAGGTAAAAAAAGGATCATCCTATCCTTTGTCATACTGGCCCTTCTTTTGGCAATCCTTTTTTTGGCCAATCTTTTGGTGGGAAGCGTGGGAGTCAGCCCATATGATATCATACGTATCCTTTTGGGTGGTACCACAGGTACAAAGGAAAGCCTAATCATTCATACCATCAGGCTGCCCAGGATTTTGGCAGCGGCTGTACTGGGCGGAGCCCTGGCCCTGTCCGGTTTTTTGCTCCAGACTTATTTTAACAATCCCATCGCCGGCCCCTTTGTCCTGGGGATATCTTCCGGTGCAAAAATGTGTGTTGCCATGGTGATGATCCTGTCCCTTTTTCAGGGTATGATATTGTCATCATTTCTCATGATAGTGGCGGCATTTTTCGGTTCCATGCTATCCATGGGTTTTATCATATTGCTTTCAAAGAAAATGAAAAACGGGGCCACCCTTATAATATGCGGAGTCATGATCGGCTATATCTGTTCGGCCATCACGGATATCATGGTGACCTTTGCAAATGACGCCGATATCGTAAACCTGCACAACTGGTCAAAGGGCAGCTTTTCCGGGATCAGCTGGGGAAATGTACAGGTGATGGTGCCGGTGGTGATCATTGCCTTCATCCTTACCTTTTTGCAGGCCAAGCCCATGAGTGCATATCAGCAGGGTGAGAGCTTTGCAAAAAGTGTGGGGGTGGATGTGCGTGGCTTTTCAATTATGATGATCATTCTCTCCGGAATCCTGTCCGCATCGGTGACAGCCTTCGCGGGTCCCATATCATTTCTGGGAGTGGCGGCGCCACATCTGGTAAAGAGGATCCTGGGAACCGTAAAGCCCATATATATGATACCAGCCAGCTTTTTGGGAGGGGCCTGTTTTTGCCTGCTCTGCGACCTGATAGCGCGGACGGTCTTCGTTCCTACGGAGGTATCCATAAGTACCGTGACGGCGGTGCTGGGAGCCCCCATAGTCATCTGGGTGATGGTGAGGCGCGCCTATGAAAAATGATGTTATAATGGAAATGAAAAACCTGTCTGTAGGATATGAAGACAGAGTGGTGGTGGGCGGTGTTGACGCTGTGCTTTACAGGGGTGAGATCCTGGTGCTCATGGGCCCCAACGGAGCGGGAAAGTCCACACTTTTAAAGACAATATCAGGCCAGCTTCTGCCCATATCGGGAGAGGTGAGTCTCATGGGCGGATCGGTGTTTTCCATGAAGCCCATGGAGAGGGCCAGGCATATGTCACTGCTTTTGACGGGTCAGAGGATGGCGGAGATGATGACCTGCTACGATGTGGTTTCCATGGGGAGGTACCCCTATACCGGTCGGCTGGGGATACTTTCGGAGGACGATAAAACAGTGGTGGCTGAGGCCATGGAGCGACTGGATATAGCGAAGCTTGCAGACAAGTCTTTTGACAAGATAAGCGACGGACAGAGGCAGAGGGTGCTTCTGGCCAGGGCGCTGGCTCAGAAGCCGGGGGTATTGATGCTGGATGAGCCTGCTTCTCATCTTGATATAAAATACCAGCTGGAGCTGGTGGAGATACTGCGTTCCCTGGCAGGGGACGGCCTGTCTGTCATCATGAGCATGCATGAGCTTTTGATGGTAAAAAAATGTGCCAACCGGCTGCTTTGTATCAGTGAGGGACGGGCTGAGCCGGTGGAGGATGTGCAGAGCTTTTTTGATGACGGAAGTGTAGAGAGATTGTTTGATATCCCGGTGGGGTCTTTATGAAAAAAGTGATGATAGCCGCCATGGAAAGCGGCTGCGGAAAAACCATATTTACCTGCGGACTGATCCGGACTGTCATGGACCTGGGATATGAGGTGTCCTCCTTTAAGTGCGGGCCGGATTATATCGATCCCATGTACTTAAAGGCTGCGGCGGGCAGGCCCTGCAGAAATCTGGATGTGTTTTTGCAGAAGGAGGCCGGAGTGAAAAAGACCTTTGAAAAGTCAGAGGGCTTTGCTGTGGTGGAGGCTGCCATGGGATACTATGATGGACTGGGAGGAAGTGACGAAGCCAGTGCTTATCATGTGGCCCGGCTTTTGGATATCCCCGTGATACTTTTGGTGCGGCCCGGTAAAAACAGTGTGACTCTGGCGGCACAGATCAAAGGGTTGCTTTCCTTTAGAGAGGATAATGGGATCAGGGCCGTGGTATTGACGGGATGCAGACGGGAGCGGTATGAGAGCTTAAAGCCCGTAATAGAAGATGAGTGCGGAATAAAAGTGGCAGGGTATCTGTCCCGAATGGAGGAGGCGGTTTTGCCTTCGCGGCATCTGGGACTTGTCACTGCTGACGAGATGAATGAACTGGAGCAGCGGTTTGAAGTCATAAAAAAAGCTATGGAGGAAAATGTGGATGTGCACTATATCTGTAGCTTATGATGAAGCTTTTTCGTTTTACTATCAGGACAATTTTGACGCCCTTCGTGAGGCCAGGGCAGAGCTTTTGTTTTTCAGTCCCATCCATGATGAGGTGATGCCGAAATGTGACGGACTGTACCTGGGGGGAGGCTATCCGGAACTCTATGGGAGAGAACTTTCGGAAAATGTATCCATGAGGGAGAGCATCAGGTCTGCGGTCACATCGCACCTTCCCACCATTGCGGAGTGCGGAGGTTTTATGTATCTGCAACAGCGTATCAGGATGCCGGATGAAAATGATCAGGTATATGAGCTGGCGGGGGTGTTTCCCGGGGAGGTGTATCAGACACCGCGGGCCAGGCGTTTTGGCTATCTGACCATAGAAGCTTCTGCTGACAGTATGCTTTTTAAGGCCGGGGAAAGGGTGCCTGTCCACGAGTATCATCATTGGGATTGCACGGATTGCGGTGATGCTCTTACTGCGTCAAAGGTCAATGGTAAAAGTTGGCGATTTGGGTTTGTGAGTGACTTTTTGTATGCGGGCTTTCCCCATTTGCATTTCGGGGGAGAGACTCCCTTGGCGAAGAGATTTGTAGAGGCGATGTCATCATGAGTTTGTTCCCCTATGTCATCCTGAGCGTAGCGAAGGATCTTAATACAGAGGTATTTATGAAAGTATTATTCGAAACCATCGCAGTGGCGTTTTCCATTTTTTCTGCGATTCCCATGCCACGGTTTGATTGGAATGAGAAAAACATGAAATATATGTTTCTGGCGTTTCCCCTCATCGGTGTGGTGATAGGGGGGCTTATCTTTGTGTGGGACAGTTTTTGCCTGTGGGCAGGATTTCCCTCCATACTCCGAGGGGCAGGGTTTTTGATAATTCCCCTGCTGGTCACCGGTGGAATACATCTGGACGGATATGTGGATACCTGTGATGCGCTGGCTTCTCATGGTGACCATGCAAAGAAGCAGGAGATACTCCATGATCCCCATATCGGGGCTTTTGCCGCCATCAGGATAGCGGCTTATTTTGCTCTGATGCTGGCGGTGTGCACGGCCCTTCCTGCTGTGGATGGAGTGAGGGGCTACATCACCGTCATGCTGATATTTGTGTTAAGCCGGGTGCTCTCGGGGATGTGGGCTGTGATGTGCGGTCAGCTTACAGAAAAGGAGGATCTGCTCCATGTCTTCGTGGGATATGCTGATAAAAAAAAGGTGGGGATGGTACTCATCACCTTGGATGTTTTGGTAGTGGCCGCACTCTTTGCACTGGGCGGCCCCGGTTTTTTGATAGCCATAGTTGCGCAGATAGTGGGTATCTATTATTATT
>JAILEN010000110.1 GCA_024687655.1 Lachnospiraceae bacterium
GAAGGCGCGTTCGAACGGTGCGGAAGTCTCGAGGGAATGTATAACGGCAAAAGCTTTACGTATACTTAGCAAATGGATTCCGAAATCGGAGGTATGCCTTTCACTTGCTACCGGCGGCCCGGACTAGATTACAGCGCTAAAATAGAAACAGGGCTCCCCGGTATGGGGAGCCCTGTAGTGTTAACGCAATTATCATCCACACATGGAGAACGAACTGTTGGATGTATGCAGCACGCGATCCTTGATCTCCTGGGTGCGGCCCTGGTTCCAGAACTGGGTGCCTATGTATCCGCAGGTGCGGCGGGCAACAGACATTTTTGCCTCATCACGGTTGCCGCAGTTGGGGCACTCCCAAACCAGCTTGCCGGCAGAATTCTCCACTATCTGTATCTCCCCATCATAGCCGCAGACCTCGCAGTAATCGCTCTTGGTATTGAGCTCAGCATACATGATATTGTCATAGATAAATCTCATGATGGACAAAACCGCAGGAATATTCTGCTGCATGTCCGGCACCTCCACGTAGCTGATGGCGCCGCCGGGAGAAAGCTTCTGGAACTCGGACTCAAAGCGGAGCTTGTCAAAAGCATCTATCTCCTCCGTCACATGAACGTGGTATGAATTTGTAATGTAATTTTTATCCGTCACACCCTTGATGATACCGAAGCGCTTCTGCAGGCACTTGGCAAAACGATAGGTGGTAGACTCCATCGGCGTGCCGTATACGGAATAGCTGATATTCTCCGCGGCCTTCCACTCCGCGCACTTGTCATTGAGCTTCTGCATGACCTTCAGGGCAAACTCACGCCCCAGAGGATCGGTGTGAGATACCCCCAGCATCCTCACGCACATCTCATAGAGACCTGCATAACCCAGGGAAATGGTGGAGTAACCGTTGTATAAAAGTTCATCGATGGTCTCGCCCTTGGAAAGTCGGGCAAGAGCTCCGTGCTGCCACAGGATGGGAGCCACGTCGGACACCGTACCCAAGAGTCTCTCATGACGACAGCGAAGGGCACGATGGCACAGTTCCAGCCTGTCTTCCAAAATATCCCAGAACCTGTCCACGTCTCCATCTGCGGAGCAGGCCACGTCAACCAGGTTGATGGTAACTACTCCCTGATTGAAACGTCCGTACATCTTGTGGGTACCATCTGCATTTTTCTGGGTATCCTCTACCGTCAAAAATGAGCGGCAGCCCATGCAGGTATAAACCTCGCCCTTTTTAAGCTCCTTTTGGATCTTGGCGGAGATGTAATCAGGCACCATACGCTTGGCGGTACACTGGGCCGCAAGCTCCGTCAGAGCGTAATACTTGCTGTCCTCGTGGACATTGTCCTCATCCAAAACATAGATGAGCTTGGGGAAGGCGGGCGTGATCCATACTCCCTTTTCATTTTTAACTCCCTGCATCCTCTGGAGCAGAACCTCACGGATGATCATGGCCAGATCGTCACGCATCTGTCCCTCGGGCACCTCATCCAGATACATGAAAACTGTGACAAAAGGAGCCTGTCCGTTACAGGTCATGAGGGTGATTAGCTGATACTGGATGGTCTGGATACCGGACTTCACCTCGTCCAAAAGACGCATCTCGGTGGCCTTGTTGATGATAGCCTCATCCATGGACTCACCGCAGGCCTGACGTTCCTCGATCACCTTGTTTTTGATCTTCTGCCGGCTGATGTCCACAAAGGGCGCCAGATGTGCCAGTGAAAATGACTGGCCGCCGTACTGGTTACTTGCCACCTGTGCCACTATCTGAGTGGTAACATTGCAGGCAGTGTAAAAACTGTGAGGCTTCTCTATCTTGGTCTCAGAGATGACCGTGCCGTTCTGCAGCATATCCTCTAAGTTGATAAGATCACAGTTGTGCTCACGCTGGGCAAAATAGTCCATGTCGTGGAAATGGATGATGCCCTCGTCATGGGCCTTGACCACATCTGCAGGAAGCAGGATACGCTTTGTCAGATCCTTTGAAACCTCCCCTGCCATATAATCGCGCTGAGTGGAATTGATAACAGGGTTTTTATTGGAGTTCTCCTGCTTTACCTCCTCATTGATCTGATCGATGAGGGTCAGGATACCGTTATCCGTCGTATTGGCCTTACGATTGAGCTCGCGCTTGTAGCGGTAACGCACATATTTCTGAGCCACCTCATAGCAGCGCATCTCCATGATGCCGGTCTCCACCATATCCTGGATATCCTCCACGTTGGCGGCATGGGACATCTCAAAGATCTGCCGTGTGATCTTGTCCGCTATGGCCTGGATCTGATATTCATTGAGCTGGTGGATGCCCTCCACCTCATTATTAGCCTTTTCTATGGCGTGGATGATCTTGGCCTGATCAAAATCCACCTCCCGGCCGTTTCTCTTTATAACGTTTATTCTCATTTTCTGATTAAGAGCTTCCATGTCCCCCTCCGGATACTTTAACAATATATAGTGAGTAAAAAGACACCCACACACAATATATAGTGTGTCGAGTGTCTTTATATAATACACTATTTTTTATTAAAAGGGAAGTACCTTTTTTGTTTTTTATTCTTCCGGGCTGACTTCCTCCGCCGGCACCCCGTAGTTTCTCATCATCTGGTCCACCATATCCTCGGTGAAGCTGTCTCCGTACTGATCCACCAGTTCCTTTGCCAGGGTGGAGATGGTGGCATCCAGGTAATAATCCGAGGTCATGGTAGTGGTCATGTCCGCATCATCCCCGAAGAGATTCACCGAGTCCTTTACCTCTTTTAAGAGCTGCTCCACAAAATATGCCTCAAAGGACTTGGCCGCCTCGGTCATCTCCGCTCTGTTGGATTCCGCAGACAGTCCGTCTGCCGCCTTCTTCGCGTCCGTGGCTGCAGTCTGCTGCCGGTCTGTCTTATTTTGGTTTATGGCATTTTCCAGGTATGCATTACCCAATCCGCCTATATCCATTACTCCTCCTTTTTTCGACGATACGGATCTCTCCGTGCTACGCGCTCCCGAGATCCTCGATACATTCGCAATCCGGACTAATGTCCTACTTGCTCATGTATCGTTCGGTCTTCAAATAATAATATATATTCTTGCAAGCAAGAAATATATTATTATTTTAATCCCTTTATCGTCTCAAGTTATTAGCTGTTTCCAACATGGAATCCGATGTGGTGATGGCCTTAGAGTTCAGTTCATACGCGCGCTGTGTGATGATCAGGTTGACCATCTCATCGGCAACATTGACATTGGAGCCCTCCAGGTATCCCTGGGCCATGGTACTTTCAATGATATTAAGGTTGGTGGTGGCCTCGTTGATGGCGGGGCCGGAATTCTCGGACTCTGCCAGCAGATTGCCGGAGATCTTTTCCAGGCCTACGGGATTCTCAAACTGATACAGGGCTATCCTCTGTCCCGTCTGGATCACCTCTCCGTCTCCGTTAACATATGCAACCGCTCCGTCCTTGCCCACGGAGACCGCATCCGCCCCTGCTCCCTCGGGAAGCACTATGGGATTGCCGTCGATATCC
>JAILEN010000129.1 GCA_024687655.1 Lachnospiraceae bacterium
GATAAGTTTTCGAAGGCTTTTCGCTCCTTTGCAGAAAAGCATATGGAGGATCTCCTTGACTTTGTCAGCTTTGCAAATAAAAAAGGTGTGGAGATAGGACATGGATATCATGTTGGCAGGATAGCCTGGGGAAGTGAGATATCAAGCCGTAATGCCTCTACCAGCAGGCTGGCGCAGACCCTTGGTGTCGAGGAAATAGTTGCATCCTCCAAAACAGCACTCGTCATAGGCAGGGATGGAAGGATGGTCCGCGCAAATGAAATGGAGGGTGTGGAAACCCGAAATATGCAGGAGCTTTATGATTATTGCATGCATTATGGCATAAAGATAAAGCTTTCGCCCACTGTGATAAGACAGTTTGGTTCCATGCAGGTATTTGATGAGATCTGCGGACAGGTTGACAGAAATGGCGGTAATTATAATGTATACATTGATGAATCGGTACCGGGAGAGATCACAATAACATCCGTCAAGGCAATTGATAACGACCTTTCCTTTGGAGAGCTGTTGTTCTCCCAGTTTGAATTCGTTGACCGCAATACAGCCTTTGCCAGATTGGTGGAGGGGGATTTATCAACTTTGCCGTTTTTGGACAAAACCTTTTACGATCGTCTGGTATCCCTTGAGAAAAATAACTGGGAGGAGCTTGATAAGATAGGCATGGAGCAGGTGGACATTCGTACTCCAAGCGAGATAGAAGCCCTTAAGGACAGGATACGGGGCGTGGTGGGGCAGCTTAAGGACCTTGTCGGTCAAAATGCAATAAGGCTTCTAAAGCCTGAGGAATGGGAGAGCGAGGATATACCTTCCAAACTGGAAGAATTATATCATGACAGGTTTCTGGGTGAGGGATATCTGAGTAAGCTTTGCGCCGTTAGAGCAGACACGGGTTCGTTATAATATCAGAGAAAGAGGGGTAAGCCATGAGTGTACAGGGAGTTGTTACCACAGTCGCTGAAGAAAGAGCGGCGCAGAAAGTGGTAGAAGAGGAAAAAAAGATTTTCAGAAAGAAGGATCTGGAGGATTTAGACAGTCTGGAAACTGAGTCACGTCTCATTGACAGCATGAAGACCACGGCGGAGATGGCTCTGTGGACTACTGATACGCTAAAGATTTCAGATTCCGACATAGAGTCGGCCTACGAAGCCTCCAGGCAAAAGGCCTTTGGTGATGCCAAGCTTATGGCTTCACACAAGTCAAAGCGTAAAAAAAGCTATGTGGAAAAGGCCAAGTTCCAGATGGAGGCAAGCAAACAGGTTAAAAAGACCATCAAAGACAGGGATATTAACAAGCTTCAGTTTCTCCGGGATACTGAGGATTTCACTGTGCCGGAGGAGTATGTGGGCTTCATGCAGGACTGGTGTCCCATGCTGAATACTTCTGAATACAACTATCTGAAGGACATCTTTTCCGAGGATGAGCAGGCAAAAAAGACAGCAGCTCAGTACCTCCTTGATAAGCTCCATGTGACGATGGCCGGGATGGACCAGTTTGAATTCGAAAATGACCGTGATTTCATGGCGAAGTTCAGAGAACATTATACTGAGCTATGTGCATTTTCATCTGCGGATAAGCTTTTGGATATCCTGGATGATGGCAAGTTGGACAGGTTCAAGGTGGAGCTTAAGGCCAGGATCGAGACCTTCAAGGATATCAGGGAAGCATATGAGAACCGGATGCAGATCATGCAATCTCCCTATTATGCTCTTCTTTTGAATTCAGATCTCAATGAAGAGGATCCCAAATATAAGGAGCTCAAGGAAAAAATGCAGGGCAATCCTGGTGCCAAGGCCTATTTTGACGCGGTTGAAAAGCGTGGCAAGCTGAAGTTTGGCAAGGGTATGAGCGCCAATGAGCTTTATCAAAAGAAACTCAGGATGTCTGAGGACTACGATAAGATGAGCGAGCACACCCAGCGTGCTGAGGGTTTTTCAGATGCCCTTTCCGGCATGCTGAGAATGACCATACCCTCCGATCCTGATGAGCTTATCACTCAGGTAAATCAGATCGTCGGGATGTACAGACAGATGACCACAGGCCTTGGGAAGCGGATACGTGAGTTGGAGGACAAAGGGTCGCTGTCAGGCAAGGAGATGACAGAATATGATCTGGCAATGGAGCGGCTGCCCCAGTACAGGGACGAGCTTCAGATATTTGAGATCGCCGCAGCACAGATCAAGGTGGGTAAGCTGGAGCCAGTTCCCGGTGTTTGGGAAAACGTCCTTTATAATATCCGCGCCACAACCATCGATATCGACGATCCCAATCTGGAGATGGTTGGAGGTGGAGCCTCCACTTTATACAAGGTCAAGGAAGGTGATAAGACCTATTTCGTCAAGCGACAGCAGAGGCTCTTGCCTGCAGAAAGCGACAGTAAAGCTGTTGAGGAGACGGCCCTAAGCGGTAGCGTTCATATCGCCAGGATGCTTAAAAACCTGGAGGATTTCGTGAAGGGCGATAAACAGGCTGTGACAAATATCCTGAATATTATTGCTGCCGGGTTGTCCCAGCTGGGTGGTATACAGAGGGCAGAGCTTCCCAAGGACGCGACTTTGGAGCAGATAGCTGAAGCAGAAAAGACCTATTCTGAAAGGATCATAGCGACTCTTAAAAGCTCGGGTCTCACGTCGGCTCAAAGATTCTGGGATCTCTTTTTAGAGGGCGACAATGCAAACATGGTGGGCTTTGAAGAACTCATTCGGGGTGCGTTTAAAAAGGAAAATGAGTACTTGAATGCGACAGAATACGCCATGATTGATGAAGGGGCAGTGGTTTCAGACAGGAATGTATCCACCTCCATCATGGCCAAAAGACTGCGTCTTACCGATATTGTAGCAGAGTCCAAAACCGTGCTATTGGATAACGGAGACGGAACCTTTGCCAAGGCCAATGCCATGGAGGGGGTTCCTGGGATGGAGTTTGGAAAGCTTTTGGAATTAGCGAAAAAGCATAATTGCGGTATAGAGTATAGCCCCCAGGCTCTGGGACAGATTTTTTCACTCCAGGTATTTGACATGATATGCGGTCAGGTGGATCGTCATGTCAATAACTACATGGTCACCTCCTATGACAGGATGAGGGTGACAAAGGATGGCAAAACTTCCGAGGTTTGGGTGGTAAAGAGTATCAAGGGCATTGATAATGACCTGTCCTTCGGAAATCTTACAGGTCCTCAGGTGGTGCATGGCAGCCATTCGAATCTAAAGGGCTTTACCACGAACGAGATCGGTATGAACATGGTGAAATTCCTGCCGGCGGAGATGGTAAGACGTCTTAAGTCCTACCAAGATATAGAAGCCATCAGGGCAGATTTTGCTGATACCAGATCTGATGCTGAGATAACGGCCCTACACTCCAGGATATTGGCAGTATTGGACCAGATCGACAAGCGCACAGCCAAGGATGCAGATCCCGATCAGAAGCTGGTTTTATATGAGAGTGAAGAGGATTTGGCGGCAAAGTACGCACAGATGCAAAGCTCCGGCCTGCTTACTGGGATGAAGGCCATGATGAGAGGGGTCGCCGATCAGCGAAAGCCCCAGAACATGGACTGGGAATTTGTCAGGGATGTACCCGTATCTGAGACCGAGACATGGGAAA
The DNA here is from genome assembly GCA_024687655.1 of Lachnospiraceae bacterium. Lineage (GTDB taxonomy): Bacteria > Bacillota > Clostridia > Lachnospirales > Lachnospiraceae > JAILEN01. The sequence goes on from JAILEN010000129.1 coordinate 3,601, forward strand.
AGGTGGGAGATCAGGATCATGCCCTTACAACAGAGGATGCCACCTACGAGGCGGATGGTGATATCGTTTTAAATGTGGACGTTCAGGAGATGGAGGTATGGGAAGAAGACGAGGATTACGAAGAGGCAAGCGCCAGCCAGGTGGTTCATACCCAAAAGGATGGTCTTCACAAGGACTTCGAAGCGGCCAGGGAGGAGCTTTTGCAGTCAAAGGTGTCCCATATGTTTGTCACCTATGGTGACAGCCCTGAGATGGTGCGCCTTAAGGAGGCTATGCTGGAGCTCAATACCCAGCTTCAGGCTCCCATCCGAAAGGGTATTGAATTTGACAAGGCAAAAAAGCCTCTTTGCTATGCCTTTGAGGATCTGATCAAGTATTCTGAGAGATATATTGCCCATATCACTTCATCAAAGCTCAAGGGACATGGGGGAACCGGTGCAAAGAGGCTGAAGCTTGCCAGGGATATCATGGAGTCAAGTAAGCTGGAGCTGGCGGCGATCAGGCAGCTGACCCAGAGAGAGCTGGGGATGGACGAGCTGACAGAGGCCAACACCTGGTCGGATGTGCTCTACAATGTCCGTGGGCTTAAGATGTCAACGAGTGATCCACAGGTGAAGGTACTGGGCTCCGGCACATCCGTTGTGTACAGGATGGAAGCAAAGGACAAGTCCACCAGGTATATCAAGCTGGAGGAAAGGCTGTTGCAGGGTAAGGAGTCTTGGGATCTTTTGGAGGGCTTTAGAAAATTAGGTGGAGATGGTGCGGAGGAGTTCATTGATGCCATCATGAAGGCTTCCCGGATAAAGGCCCTGCAGGAAATGAAAAATGATGGAGACGCGGTAGATCTGGAACATCCGGAAAAGATTTCAGATAAGGAGTGTTTGGAAAAGCTTTTCCCTTATTTTTCCGGACTGGATGGTGGATTACAGCCGGCTGTTGAGAACCCTATCCCCCGGGAGGACAAAGAGAGTGATGAGGCTTACCATGAGCGGGCTGCCAGTAGACGTAATTTTCTCGTAAGGGATGCTGTATTCAGGTATATTGCTTTTGATCAGGAATTAAGGGATTATTTCAGAGCGCATCGTCCTATGGTGGAAGCCTTTGGTAAATTCTACTTTAAAAGGGGTCTTGGTTTTGAGACTGCGAGTGGTGCCGGCATTGCGCCCGGGGCAGAATTATCCTCCCGCAATGTCTCCACCAGCAGGCTGGCTAAAAGATTGGGATTTTCCGACATTATAGCTGAGTCCCAGACCGTGGTGCTTAGCCGCGATGATGGGACTGTGGTACGCGCCAACGCCATGGAGGGTGTAGAGACCCAGACCATGAGTGATCTGATGGATTACTGTCGGCGTGAGGGGATCGAGCTTAAGATGTCGCCCAAGGCAGTAAAGCAGCTCATGAATATGGAGCTTTTTGACATCATATGCGGACAGGTAGACAGGAACTCCAATAATTATAATGTTTTTTATGAGTTTTCCCAGGACAAAAAGACCGTTACGGTGACATCTTTAAAGGGCATAGATAATGATATGTCTTTTGGTACTTTGGAATATGGTACTTATCCGGGGAAGCTGTATGGCCTGACAAGCTGGAGCAGATGCTCCATGCCCTTTATGGATGAGGCTGCGTATAACATGATCGTGGGGCTTAAGCAAACGGATATAGAGCAGCTCTGTCTGGAGCAGATGGATATCAGAAGCCCACAGGAGATCCTTGCGCTGAAGCTCAGGATAGTGGGACTTCAGCAGGAGCTTATAAAAAGAAAAAGAGCCGGAGATATCACCTTGCTTTCGGATGACTCCCAGTGGGAGGGCAAGCTGGAGGAGATGCAGCGTTTGTATGGGAAAGACAAAATCGGACCCAACTATTTCCACCATATCGGTATGATGGGTTCGTCACCGAGAATAAGATAACCACTCACGAGCGCCCCAGGTGGGGCGCTCTTTTTATTGTTTTTATGTTGCGGAGGGGGTGGGAGGAAAAGATTTTTGATGATGTCAGTTTCCCGAAAGCCGCGAAAATACAAGGTTTCGTAGGTATAATTATTGCACTGGTTTTCGAACAGTGATAAAATGGGTTTGGAATTATAAATCTAATACCAATATATAGGGAGAGAGGATCATCCGATATTTAAGTATTGATTTAAGGGGGAGGAAAAATGACGACAATTAAAACCAGTGATTTTGGCCAGACAAAGGACGGCCAAAAGGTAACCGCCTTTGACCTGGACAATGGCAACGGCCTTAGCATGCGTGCCCTGGATTACGGCGGCACCATCCAGAAGCTTTTTGTACCTGATCGTGATGGCAATCCCATCGATATAGTTTTGGGCTATGATGATGTGGCATCCTACGAGATCGGCACCTGCTTCTATGGAGCCATCATAGGCCGCTGTGCCAACAGGATCGGGGAGAATCGCTTTATGCTGGACGGCAGGGAGATCGTGCTCCCGCCCAACAGCGGTGAGACCAACCATTTACACGGATGTTTTCATCATCGAGTCTTTGAGGCTCATGAGGACAACGGCGCCCTGGTGCTGAAGTACTTCAGCCCTGACGGAGAAGATGGCTACCCCGGCAATGTAAACGTTGAGGTGAGATATCTGCTCACTGAGGACAATTCCCTGGAGCTTTTGTATGAGGCTACCACCGATGCTCCCACGCCGGTGAACCTTACGAACCATACCTATTTCAATCTCAAGGGTCAGGACGGCTCCACCATCTTTGATCACAAGGTGTGGCTCAACAGCAGTGCTTTCACCGAGTACTCAGAGTCCCTGGCCCAGACCGGCAATATCATTCCCGTAGAGGGTACGCCCCTGGACTTCAGAAAGGAGGAGCTCATTGGAGCGCGCTATGAGGATGAGTACCCCCAGCTTCGCATCACCACAGGATATGATCACAACATGATCCTGGATGGCGAGGAGGGAGCTATGAAGCTCATTGGTACCGTCAAGTGTGACGTGACCGGCATTACCATCGAGGCCAGTACCACCGAGCCGGCGGTGCAGTTTTATGTATCCAACTTTGTGGGCTTTGATGTAGTCAAGTCCGGAAAGGGTGGAGTGGTATATCCCAAAAACGGAGGAGTATGCCTTGAGGCACAGCACTATCCTGATGCTGTCAATCACCCCAACTTCCCCAGCGTCATATTAAGGCCGGGTGAGGTATACAAACAGAGGACTGTATACAAGTTCAGCTGATCCGGCTGAGGCGTACAGACAATAGATTCAGATAATAAAAATGGAGAGCATTGCTGCTCTCCATTTTAAATGTTCATATATGTCGTTTCGGATCATGAGAAGTAGCTCATGGTCTCTGACAGGTCGGCAGCAAGCTGCTTCAAGTCCTCTGCCTCGTCGTTGATCACACTGAAGGTAGCCGAGAGCTCCTGCATGGAAGCGTTGGTCTCCTCGGTGGTAGCTGCGTTCTCCTCTGAGATGGCTGACAGATCCTCGATGAGATTGTTGAGGGTGGTCTTGGCCTCTTCCAGCTCCTTTGCCCTGCTTTCGATCTCTGTGGCGGAATCCGCTACGTTTTTGATGCCGAGATCCATCTTGTCCATGGCTGCCTTGGTGGCGTCAAGCTGTGCACCCTGCTCCTTGGAGTTCTCCAAGAGTACGCTCATGATCTCCACAGACTCCTGGGTCACACGGAAGAGCTCCGAAACGATGCCGTTGATGTTGCCGGCGCTCTGTGCAGCCTGTGCAGCCAGGTTGGAGATCTCTCCTGCTACGACTGCAAAGCCCTTGCCTGCCTCGCCCGCTCTGGCAGCCTCTATGGAAGCGTTGAGGGACAGGAGGTTGGTCTGTGTGGCTATGGAGTCTATCTCCTCGGTAAGGCCCGAGATAGACTTGGCGCTGTCGTTGGTACGATCGATGGTCTGTGCGATAGTTTCAACTGACTCTGACAACTTCGCATTTTGTCCCAGCAGAACTTCCAGTGCGTTCATGGTCTCGTCACAGTAGTTCTTCATGGTATCTGAAGCCTCGTTCAGGGTCTCTACACTCTCATTGATCATATTGATGCCATCCGCTATGATGGTGGTCTCCTCGGCGGCTGTCTGGATGCTCTCGGCAGTCTGGACAGTACCCTTTGAGATATCATCCACTGCTGTGGATACCTGGATGGCTGCAGAGGATGCATTATTGGATGACCTGGCCAGCTCGTTACCTGAGGTTGAAAGCTGGGAGGACATGTTCTTGGTAGTGGTGATGATGTCGGAAAGCTTTTCGATAAGGCTCCTGGCGCTCATTCCCATGGTGCCCAGCTCATCGGATCTGGCGCATACATCATCCTGGATGGTGGTATCGAGCTTACCGTCGGAAAGTACGTTCAGTGAATCTGTCACGTCAAGCATCTGGGCTGAGATCCGTTTGTTGAGCCATATGCCGATGACAGTTACGATGATAACGATTACTATTGCTATCACGATAAGGAAAGCGAGGACAGAGAAGAAGTCCTTGTTCAGGTCCTCAGTGGGTCTGCCGGTAAAGACCATGCCCACTACGGAGCCGTCGCTGTTTTTAAGTGGTGTGTAATATCCCATGTAGGGAATGCCCTCGATGTTGAGGTCATAGGCTGCATATTCCGCTCCGCCGGTCAGAGTGGCATCGATGACCTTCTGGGATGCCTGAGTGCCGATAAGCCTCTCGTCGGTGCCGGCCTTACGGATGGTGGTGAGATATCTGGTGTCGCCGTAGAAGAGGGTAAAATCAACACCGGTCTGTCCCTGGAGTACGTCCATCAGATCTGACAGCTCCTCCATGATGATGTCGCTGCCCTTGTAGATGATATCATCATCTCCGAGGCTCCAGTCTCCATCGTCATTCAGAGAGGATATCGAGGTGTTAAGTTCCTCGGCTGTGGCCTTGAGCTCCTCCATAACAAGCTTGTTATAGGTGCCCTTGAGCCGAACTCCGCTTACCGTAACCAGTGCTGCCGCTGTGACAACAACTGAAATCACGGCGATCAAAACGATTTTTCCGATCAGACCAAGTCCTTGTTTTTTCATTTGGAACCTCCTTTTTGCTGACGCCATCTACGATGACTTCTTCCGACATTATAATAATTTAACATTTTATCAGTTATATGGACACATAACGGACACAAAATAGCCGTTTATTCCAGTATTTCCTCAAGAGCGGAGAGGTTTTCTTCCATGATCAAAAGATAGGTGGTGCCCTCTTCTATATCTTTTTCGGTGGTGGCCTGCATGGAGTCCATGACGACTATCTTCTGATCCTTGGAGGCGGTATTTTCTATGATGGTCTCTGCCAGCCTGTGATCCTGGCCTTCGATGGTGGTGACGGCGTGAAGCGACAACTCATCCATCTTTTTCGCCAGAAAAGTGATGGTGTCAAAACTGGCCTCCGTCTCCGCAGAGCATCCGGCAAATGCCGCATAATAGGATAATCCGTAATCATCTGTCAGATACCTGAAGGGGAAACGATCCCCGAAAAGCAGGGTTTTGACAGAGGCTTTGGATACGGCCTCCTGGTATCGTGCATCCAGCGCGTCCAGTTTTTCAATATAGGCCTCTGCGTTGGCGCTGTAGGTCCCGGCATTTGAGGGATCCGCCTTTTCCAGCGCTTTTTCTATACTGTCTGTAAATATCGCCGCATTTTTCAAGGAGAGCCATACATGTTCGTCGTACTCGATCTCGTCATCTCCGGACTCTTCCTCTTCTTCTTCCTGCATGCCCTCGACCGCTTCCTCTACCTTGGCAGAATCCCCGAGGACGTCGATGAGGTTGATCACTACCATGTCTTTGTTGGCGGCATTTTCGAGAGCGTCATCCACCCATTCGTCGGATTCTCCGCCCACATAGACAAAAATGTCGCAGGTGGATATTTTTAAAATGTCATCAGTGGTGGGCTGGTAGCTGTGCAGGTCCACGCCGTTGTTCAAAAGCAAGGTCAACTCCGCACCGGCGGGATTATCACCAAGCACGTTTTTCATCCAGTCATACTCGGGAAAGATAGTTGTGACGATCTGCAGCTTTTCGCCATCGGCAGCAGGGTTTTTGACATTGGTTCCACAGGATGAGAGACATCCGATCATCAAAACGGATGTCATGAGGATAGAAATTATTTTTTTCACAATGATACCTCCAACCAATAAAAAGAACTGTACCCAATTATATAAATGATGTATTCCGTTGTAAAGCGGATTAGAACGAGGCCGGTATCATTTTGCAATAGGTGTTTGATTTTGGGAGATACTATATAATATAATATTTGATATGGCGAAGAAGAAAAAGAAAACTAAAAAGCAGAAAGCCTGGCGTTTTTTAAGGATACAGATGGTGCTGATCCTTTTGGTGCTTTTGGCCATGGGATACTATTTCCTGGGAGGCTACGCCACCAAGGTGGCCGAGATGAAAAAGGAGGCGGAGCACCTGGTGGCCACGTCGACTGTGGACACCTTCAGGACCAGCGAGACCAGCGAGGTATATGATGTAAACGGCAAGCTGATCTCCCGGGTCAAGGGTGAAAAGGACGTGTACTACCTGCAGATCGAGGAGATCCCGGTGTATGCACGTCAGGCGGTGGTGACCGTTGAGGATAAAAAGTTTTACTCTCACCACGGTATAGATTATCGCGCCGTTGTCCGGGCTGTCATCGCCATGATACAAAACGGCAAGGTGACCCAGGGCGGCAGTACCATCACCCAACAGCTGGCAAGGGACGTTTTTCTGACCCAGGATCGTACCTGGGAGCGCAAGATCGAGGAGATCTACATCGCCTACGAGCTGGAAAAAAAGTACTCCAAGGATCAGATCCTGGAGTTTTACATGAACAATATATATTTTAAAAATGGTTATTACGGGATAGAGGCCGCATCCCAGGGATATTTTTCCAAGACCGTGGGGGATCTGTCCCTTTCCCAGGTGGCATTTTTATGCGCCATCCCCAACAACCCGAATTACTACGATCCCTTGAATCACTTCAAGCGGACCATGAAGCGCCGCAACCGCATCTTAAAGCAGATGATGGAGGACAAGGTCATCTCCCAAAAGACCTACGAGAAGGCGAAAAAGGAAAAGATCGAACTCAAGACCACTGAGTATAAAAAGAATAATTTTGCGGAGACCTACACCTACTACTGCGCCACCAGGATACTGATGGCACAGGAGGGCTTTGAATTCAGGACCATATTCGAGGATGCCGAAGATAAAAAGGCCTACAACGAGGCCTATGATCAGGCATACAGCGCAGCCAATTCCAAACTTTTTACCGGGGGATACCGCATCTATACTTCCCTGGATCTGTCACTACAGAGGGAACTTCAGGCGGCAGTGGATAACGGCCTCGCCGCCTTTGGTGAGACCAATGAGGAGGGGATATACACCCTCCAGAGCGCGGCGGTGTGCATCGACAATGTGACGGGTATGGTTAGGGCCATAGTGGGAGGCCGGTCCCAGGAGGTGAGCGGCTACACCTTAAACCGCGCCTACCAGAGTTTCCGTCAGCCCGGATCCTCCA
>JAILEN010000179.1 GCA_024687655.1 Lachnospiraceae bacterium
CGAAGGATATGTGCTGTAGAGTGCCGAGCCAAAACGTAGGCGTAGCGGGCTACGCCGAGGCTTTGGTGCGTGTGCTATACAGTGCATAGACAAGCGATTTGGTCTAGTTAATTAAAAGACGCTGTACTAGTGAAAGCATCACACATTTACAGGTAGACCGACTCAGACCGGATTTTAGGAGATAGAAATGCAGGAAAATAAAATGGGCACCATGCCAGTCGGAAAACTTCTGGTGCAGATGAGCACTCCCATGATGCTTTCCATGCTCACCCAGGCACTGTACAACATAGTAGATTCCATCTTCGTGGCCATGATCAGCGAAAACGCCCTGACGGCAGTCTCCCTGGCATTCCCACTGCAGAATCTCATGATCGCCTTCGGCGTAGGCACCGGCGTAGGTGTAAACGCACTGGTTAGCAGGAGCCTTGGCGCAGGCAGGGGCGAGTTGGCAAACAGCATTGCCACAACAGGTATCCGCCTCATGGCCATCACCTATGTGGGCTTCGCACTTTTCATCACTTTAGCGGTACGCCCCTTTTTCGCCATGCAGACAGACGACGCCGAGATCATAAGCTTTGGCGTGACCTACATGCAGATTGTGGGCATTTTATCCATCGGCCTTTTCTTCCAGGCTATGATGGAAAAACTGCTTCAGTCCACAGGCAAGACCCATCTTTCCATGATAACCCAGATCCTGGGTGCGGTGATCAACATGATCATGGACCCCATGCTGATCTTCGGTATCGGACCCTTCCCCGAGATGGGCATCGCAGGTGCAGCTACGGCCACCATTTTTGGACAGATCATAGGCGGCCTTTTGGGACTGTACTTTAACAAGACTAAAAACAAGGAGATTACCATCTCCCTGAAAAAATATAAGACCGATATGGAGATAGTGCGGCATATCTATTCCATAGCGCTGCCCTCCATTTTACTTCCGGCAATAGGATCCATCATGACCTTTGGCCTCAATAAGATACTCATTGCATTTTCATCTACGGCGACTGCCGTATTCGGAGTATACTTCAAGCTCCAGAGCTTTGTGTTTATGCCTGTATTCGGCCTGAACAACGGTATGGTGCCCATCATCGCATATAACTACGGCGCCAAAAAGCCCAAGCGAATCACCGACACCTATAAGCTGGCCATTTTGGGAGCGGAGGGCCTCATGGCCATCGGGGTTGCCATTTTTATGATCTTCCCGGATCAGCTCATGGCAATGTTTTCCGCTTCTGAGGAGATGACTGAGATGGGAAGGGTGGCTTTGCGTACCATTGCGGTGATGTTCCCCCTGGCAGGTTTTTCCATTGTATCCATATCCACCTTCCAGGCGCTGGGTCACGGCTTTGTATCCATGCTGAACTCACTGATCCGCCAGCTCATCGTCCTTTTGCCCGCAGCCTGGGTGCTGTCACATTTCGGACTAAGCGCAGTCTGGTGGGCCTTCCCCATTGCGGAGCTATTTTCCATTGTTTACTGCGTCTTCTTTATGAGAAAGTTTGTAAAAGAGGATATCAGGCCTCTGACTTCCGGGGAAAATGCATCGTATCAGGTGTGACGAAAGGGAGGTCATTCTTTTGATCATAGTTGTACAATTTTTTTGTTGAAAAATAAAGCAAAAGCGAGTATAATGTTGGGGCTGACGCGAGAGAGCGCGTCGCCCTGACATTTTTTTATGTCGGGAGAAGTTATTTATAGAAGTATTATACAGGAGGAAAAATCTATGGCAAACAAATGGGTCTACACCTTCAAAGAAGGTAACATGTCCATGAGGAACCTGCTTGGTGGTAAGGGTGCAAACCTTGCTGAGATGACCGAGATCGGTCTTCCCGTTCCCCAGGGTTTCACAATCACAACAGAGGCTTGTACTCAGTATTATGAGGATGGCCGTAAGATCAATGACGAGATCATGAGCCAGGCAATGGAGGGAGTTGCTTGGATGGAGAAAGAGAATGGCAAAAAGTTTGGTGATCTCGAGAATCCTCTTTTAGTTTCAGTTCGTTCCGGTGCCCGCGCATCCATGCCGGGTATGATGGATACTATCCTTAACCTTGGTCTTAATGATGACGTAGTAGCAGCTATGATCAAGGGTAATCCCGATCCCGCTTTCGAGCGTTTCGTTTACGATTCATATCGTCGTTTCATCCAGATGTTCTCAGACGTTGTTATGGAAGTTGGTAAGAAGTACTTCGAGCAGCTCATCGACAAGATGAAAGAGGCAAAGGGTGTTCAGTTCGACGTTGACCTTACAGCAGCTGATCTCAAGGAGCTGGCTGAGCAGTTCAAGGCTGAGTACAAGAACCAGCTTGGAACCGAGTTCCCCAGCGATCCCGTAGAGCAGCTCAAGCTTGCCATCGAGGCAGTTTTCCGTTCATGGGATAACCCCCGTGCAAACGTTTACCGTCGTGACAACGACATCCCCTACAGCTGGGGTACAGCAGTAAACGTTATGCCCATGGTATTCGGTAACCTCAACAACGAGTCCGGTACAGGCGTTGCATTTACACGTGATCCCGCTACAGGCGAGAAGAAGCTCATGGGTGAGTTCCTTAAGAATGCTCAGGGTGAGGATGTTGTTGCAGGTGTCCGCACACCCATGCCCATCGCTCAGATGGAGCAGGAGTTCCCTGAGGCTTACAAGCAGTTCATCGAGGTTTGCGAGACTCTTGAGAACCACTACCATGACATGCAGGACATGGAGTTCACAGTAGAAAATAAGAAGCTTTACATGCTTCAGTGCCGTAACGGTAAGCGTACCGCTCAGGCAGCTCTTAAGATCGCATGTGATCTGGTTGATGAGGGACACAAGACAGAGGAAGAGGCAGTTGCCATGATCGATCCTCGTAACCTTGATACACTTCTTCATCCCCAGTTTGACGCTGCAGCTCTTAAGGCAGCTACACCTATCGGCAAGGGCCTTGGTGCTTCACCCGGTGCTGCCTGCGGTAAGGTAGTATTTACTGCTGATGATGCAGTTGAGTGGGCAGGCCGTGGCGAGAAGGTCATCCTTGTTCGTCTTGAGACCAGCCCCGAGGATATCACAGGTATGAAGTCTGCTGAGGGTATCCTTACAGTTCGTGGTGGTATGACATCACATGCAGCAGTTGTTGCTCGTGGTATGGGTGAGTGCTGCGTTTCCGGTTGCGGAGACATCGATATGGATGAGGAGGGCAAGAAGTTCACACTTGCCGGCAAGACCTTCAC
>JAILEN010000189.1 GCA_024687655.1 Lachnospiraceae bacterium
CATCACGATATAGGAAATGCTTTCTGCCTCCGTTTCTTTCAGCTCTCGTGAAGCTCCTCGATCCAAACCATTCAGATCAAGTGTGGCATGTGCGATCTCGTGAAGACAGGTGTGGATCTGGTGGTTTGGATCGAGCGATTCTTCTACAACGATTTTCCGCTGACTTGGTGAGTAAAAACCATTTGCGGAACCTCCGATACGCTCAAAAGAAATCGGTACCGGCGATATTTCCTTTAAAACAGAAATGAATTTTTCTGCCCCCTCCACACTTCCATCCAGCCGCTTGCAGATTTCTGGGACCTCTTTGCCTTCCGTCTGAGAGATGTCAAAAGTATAGCCGACCTTGTACGCAGGAATAATCTGACTTTCCCGTACTTTTTCCGGAGAACCATCAGGTCGTAAAATAGTATTTCCGTTCTCATCTTTCTTATCCCTTATGGAATAAACTTTCCTCGGTGCCGGACATATAATCTGAATACCCTTCTCACCCGCCTTTACATATCGCCCACAGGCTTTCCACCCCGAAAAAGATTGACACATCGACGCTGATCCTTTTGTCTGAAGAAGAATAAGCATCGTGTTATTGTATGAGTATGCTGGCATTTTTGCCTGAAACTTTAGATACTCTTTCCATTGTTCGGAGGAGCGGAACCGTCTGGTTCCGTCCTCCAGCATCTGTGACAATCGTTCAATCTTCTCTTTCATCTCTCTCTGATCGTTCATGGATTTCACTCTCCCTTACATATTCAACATCTGGCGTCTCCCTGAGACGGATATAGGTCTCATATTGTGCTTTGATTTGGTCATAGGTCATCGTCTTCATCGTTCTCTTCTCCTTTCACATATGTGCTGCCATTGCCATTCGTTCAGCTGCAAAATCGGCCTCCACGATGTTCGAACACGGGTTACAAATTTTAAGCGTCTGTGCATCTACCAAATAAGGGTGATCCGAAAGCACTTCCTCCGGTGCAACTTCCGTGCCATTGACGCTACGGATCATCTCTGCAGCTTCTTCAGGGCCCATTTGGTCAGCCGGTACACAGATTACTTCATGGATACTGCTGGGAATAATGTAAAAATCTTCTCCGATGGTTTCAGCCACTTGCTGTCTAAGATCGCGGTCAACGAAAATACCTGTAGCTCCGTACAACTTGTTTTCATTTGTTACAACGAACATTTTTGCGTCCTGCTCAATGCCCTGCATCTCTCGAAGAGCATCTTCTGGAATGCCCATCATCTCTGAAAGGATGGACGACATCGACCTGACCTGGTAGTTGTCATGGCTTATATTTTTCATCCCCGCCTCAATTACTTCACTAGAGGTCATTCCAAACGATTGCGCCAAAGAGTTTTTAATAACCGTTGTCCCTTCATCACTTACCTGATAGCGCGCAATAACAGCCAAATCTCCTGCAAGATCACGATGAGGTGTTTCCTTCAAGAGTTTCTCATTCTGGCTTTTGCTCACGACAGCCAAGGTAATACGGGCTTTATCTGGTCTCTCCATCATGTCACTGACATGTGGAGACATGGCCGCAACGCCCTCCTGCAGATTCAAAGAACGAATCTTCGAAACGATTGCATCAGCACACTCCTGAATGGATGCTTCTCCGGATCGGATCATCTCCAATTCCCTGTCGATGTTGATGCTGGGCCGGATATTTCCTGTTCCTACAGTTATAGAAGTCTTTTCCACGCCGTTGTTCTTTTCAACCGTCTGAAGAGCGATTTCCATTTCCGCTCGCATAGCCTCTGCTGCAGCCTGAATGGCTGCCAGCAGTTCTTGTGATACCTGATCTGTAATATGTACATTACTCATGCTTTTGTTCCTCCTTTGACTTTTTGACTTCTTTTAACAGCTTCTTAAAAAACTTGTCCTTATAAACAGGACTCTTTTTGAGTCTGAGATACCCTGCTCTTCCGGATAATAGGATCGCATCTCCTGACTTTGGCAACTTAATCAGATCCTCATTTCTGACAATGTCTTCATCCTTATAGCTATAGTTGATTTTTCTGTCTTTCCCTGATCCGTTTGAAGATGCCTTTCTCGACGAATACTTTCCCGACAGTTCAATGTAAGTTTTATTGCTCTCAATATCGCTTGACTCAAGGACATATTTGTAAGCTAAATTGCTGAACATATCCTTTGTTTCATCCTTTCCAGCGACAGCATAAAGACCGGATATGGACTGACAGCAAACTACCATCGTGCATCCTTTACCCCTGGCTCCTATACGCAGGCACTGAGCAAGCCCAGGAATTGCGGCACCAACACCTGCCTGCAAAGCAACCGACTCGTCCAAAATCATAGCCATGTACTTGCGCTCCGGATCATATTTCTTTTCAGGGAGAGACATCATCCACTTTATGGACTGGGAAAAAATCAGGAAAATCAGCTGACCCCACTCTTCCAGCTTGTCTTCCGGAAGGCACAAGAAAATGCTTTTAGTCAAGAGATCCTTTGGACTGCACTTGCGGGGACAGTCAGACAGGCACCAGCAAAGATTCTGATCCGTCCTAAGCTGGACTATCTTCTGACTCAAATTCATGTCGGTAGAAGTTATCGTCTCGCTGGCCTGATCCTTAAAACTTATCATATCGATGTATGACAAACTCCCCGGGACAGTGCTATCAATGATCATATTGACGATATCTGCGATAGGAGCCGCTTTCATGGCCTCTATTATGTCCGGAAGCGTCCTGAGCTTCTTCTCATGATAGAAAAAAGTCATCGCTCCTGTCAGAAACTGTCTGGCCGATCCGCTCCACACAGCTCCATCACCCTTTAACAGCGGTATAATCGCATCTGTGACAACCTGCATGGTCTCATGGACCTCACTCTCGGATGATTCATCACTCAGAAGAAAAAAAGGATCGTAGCCAAAGCCGGTTTTTCGATCCAGCGGGTCAAGGATGATAGTATCCCCATCCGGATTCATCGAACCATATATATCCTCCGGCTTCACGCAATCGTCCGCCAGCTCATGCTTCAGATCCAGTACCAGTGCTGTGCAGTTTTTTTTATTTTTGGGATTTAAAAGAAAACTTTCGATTAACGTTGTTGACTTTCCTGATCCGCTTCCGCCGCCGATAAAGATCGATCCTGGTTCATCAACCCTTTTGCAGATATATCGGCTCCCATACTTCCCAAAGCAAAACCCTTCAGGGTCGCGATACGTCATATCCTTCGGCGGTCTTGGATACATAGCTGCCTCTCTTCCGTCATGTTTGTTCAGATAGCTCAGGCTACTTGTCTGCTCATTCCACAGCCATAGCCACACGAGGACAGACGCTACTCCGATGAGCATATATTGCTCCTGACTCAGCGGCGGGTTTGGCGGAATGCCTCTCCAGGCGTAAACTGCGCCACCAAAACCGACGGGGATGAGATAAATCCCCGATTCAATCAGCCACCTAAAAAGTTTTTTTAAATGCATAAAAAACCTCCTTTTGTGAAATATACAGTTTTCAAGGTACATTTAAATATTGGGGATTTATAAGATCTGATAGATTTGATATAATGAAGTGTACGGCCAAGTACACGGGGCATTGTATCTTTCAGATCTTTATCCCGGAAAAGGGAAGATGTTACCAGCATCTTCCTTTTTCTTCTGTAATAATACTTATATTCTTACTATCTTACTTCCATATGGTGTCTCATCCGATGATAAATGCTCATCATTTTCTTCCCATATATGAAAAATTCCTATATTTGGAGCTTCCAAGAACTCTTTTTCGTTTTGTAACCCTTTTCCATCCATGCTGGGGATTCCAACAACCTGTTTATCAAGTACCTGTTCCTTGAAATTAGGCCATTTTACGCAGCATTTCTTTATAAATTGATTTTCAAAATCTTTTGGATAGTCCTGTCCATATCTGTAATTGCATAACAGAATAAAATGAGGAATTCCATATCTATTTGAATTTTGACACTCCATAACAGCTGCGTATTGACATTTTTCAGCATCTTCTGGGTTTACTACAATCCAATTATCCGGTATATGGAGAACTCCATTTTTTATGTTTATCTGCCTTAATATATTTATGGATTTACCATGATTGATAATTTTGGCAATATTTAAATATACTTGCTTTTCTTTTATTAGGTCTTGTTTTGCAAAATCATCTGCATAATCTATTTGATTGATTATATTTTTTACTTGAAAACTGCAAAAATCCAAAAGAGATCTCTTAACCTTTTCCGGCATATTGCAAAGATTTTCCAGGATAAAGTTAATCATCGGACCATACTTAGATCCATAATTATCCTTATCTGCATCAAGTATTTTTTTTATCTTATCATCAACAATAAATGACAATTTATAAGAATCATCATTGTGGATCTTTATTCTACCCATCGTATATTTTCTCCTTTCGTTTACATTATATCTTTATTTATCGGATTTTACAAGTTTATTTTCTGATTATATACTAATTTTATCAGATTATAATCAATTCTGTTCTTAATATGATATAATTCTTTTAAATTCTCTATCTTTACGGGGTGATAATTATGGACATCTTTTACAAAAATGAAATATTTACTTTGAAAACTCAAAAAGAAATAATTATTACAAAACCAACGCAGAAGGATTCGATGTCTAATTGGCAGATAGATCTGATGGAAAATAATAACCTTGCATCATGGGTAAAATTCGGTGCTTATCGTCCTGATGAAAATGGTCTTGATTCTACAACTCCAGAATTATATATAATAGAACTCATCACTAACGAAGGTTACACTGATAATCACTACGCAACCGCACTTATTACAGAAGTATTTAAATATTATGGAAATATCCATAAAGTCTATATTCATGCAGAACCAATGAAATT
>JAILEN010000207.1 GCA_024687655.1 Lachnospiraceae bacterium
TAAAGGTCTTTTTAATAAAAGTGGCATTGATGCTGACATCCTGAGAAGGCATGGTAAATGCATAGGTCCCATCTGCGGATGCAAAAAGCGAGGTCTCCACGGCATCATCCTGCCCCACCATCTTTATGGTATCGACCTCATATCCCTCCGCGGACTTGGCTGTTACCACAAAATCTTTGTATCTTTGCCACATCTTATCTTTCTGCTTTTCTGATAGTTCCTGTTCATCAGGTATAAATCTCTGAACTATCTTTAACATTTCTTGTTCCGATAAGGCTTTACCATTGATTAGCATTTCTTTCTTTGTGTAAAAAGGCATATTTAGTTTTGAGATACTGATAATTTCTATATCCGAATCATTTATATTTAAAATACGGACAATTTCATCATCCTCTAAAATCAGAATATCCTTATTTTTCCATAACAATTCGCCACTCAACTCCCTTCATAAGCCATTCTGATTTAATCTCATCTAATGTTGCCGCATATTTTGGTCGTAAAATTGCTTGTTTATCAGGGATACAGTCATAAGCAATCTTCATACCATTTATAAAAGTCACAAGAAAGTCAGAGGTATACGAATCAAGAATTTTTGCATTTACCTCAAATTCTTTGACATTTGTATCTTTTTCCAAAAGGTCAGCAAATCTATACTGTAAATCTGAATAGAGTTTTACTATGCCTGCCTTGTCATAGTGTTTCTTGGTCATTCGACCTTTGTAATTTGTTTTTTGCATACGCTTTCTCCTTTGTTTTGGGGTTTTGGGGGGCAATTTTTGGGCATTTTGGGCTTTTGGGGAAGATTTTTGGGCTTTTTGGGAAGCCTTTTTAGCCCAAAATCACTCATTTGCATACAAAAAAAGTACAAGAACGCTTGATTTTACTAGGTTTCTTGTACTTCAAAAATTTTTGGGCTTTTTGGGAAAATTTTTGGGCTTTTTGGGAAAACCACAGTACAAGGCTTGTAAATACGCTATTTTCTTGTACTATGACTAAAATATACTATGTTCGTGAGCGGCGCTGTTTAGCCAGTTTGAGGGAACATGGTTTATCCTGTCTGCCGGCAGGTGTTGAATAGGAGTTGACCAAACCCCAACAGTACCAAATATCCAAAAAAGGGCTAAACAACAGCAAAATCAGCAACGTAAGTAACACCAAAATCGCATCTGCATTGTTTTGATGGTCAGCCAGAGGATAAAATACATTCCCCTAAACAGGCTAAACAATAGCTGCCGCCATCATCAGGATCGGTAGTCTGCATTGATACTGACATACTCGTGGGTCAGATCGCAGCCCCATGCCGTGGCTGAGGCTCCTCCCCTGTTCATTTCACAAATGGCGGTCACATGATCCTCCGACAGGATCCTTGTAGCCTCTTCCTCGTCAAAATCCGTTCCATGTCCGTCCCGGGCTATGAGTAATGTGCCCGCAGCACTGGAAAATGTAAGCTCCACCGCATCAGGATCGAACTCTATCCCTGAATAGCCAAGAGCACAAAGGATCCTGCCCCAGTTGGCGTCATGTCCGTATATGGCTGCCTTTGTGAGGCTGGAGGTGATAACCGACTTGGCCAGTATCTTCGCCTCTTCCTTTGTTTTGGCACCGTTGACGATCACCTCGAAAAGTGCGGTTGCACCCTCTCCGTCCCCGCCCATCATCATGGCAAGTTTCTTTAATACTTCAAAAAGAGCTGCTTTAAACTCTTCATAGTCAGACGACTCGGAATCGATGGGGCGATTGCCAGCCAGACCGTTGGCCAGGACCACACAGGTATCGTTTGTGGAGGTGTCCCCGTCCACGGATATCATATTGAATGTATCTTCAACTACATCTGATAATGAAGTTTGAAGTAGTTTCTTATCAATTGCTGCATCTGTTGTCACAAAGCAGAGCATGGTGCACATATTGGGGTGGATCATGCCGCTCCCCTTGGTCATGGCGGCTATGGTAACAGTCTGTCCACCTATCTCTACGGTGGCTGCCGCCTCCTTGGGGATGGTGTCAGTGGTCATGATGGCCCTGGCCGCCAAATTGGCAGCCTCCCTTGTATTATCAAGTTTTCCTGTCATATCCCGGGCCCCGGTCTCCAGCTTTTCGATGGGAAGCTGCATGCCGATGACTCCTGTGGACGCCACCAGGATCTGGTCTTTTTCTATGGAAGCGCCATACTTTTCGGAAAGTGCCTTCGCTGCAGCCTCAGAGGTTCGCTTGCAGTATTCCAGTCCCTCCCTGCCCGTGCAGGCGTTGGCTATGCCGGCATTTACCACCACTGCCCTGACAGGCTTATCAGAAGCTGTGATGTCCCTGTCCCAGAGCACCGGTGCTGCCTTTACCACATTTTTTGTGTAGGTGCCCGCAGTGACACAGTCCGCAGTACTTGCGATCATGGCCATGTCATCACGATCCTTATATTTAATCCCTGCTGCAGTATTGGCTGCATAAAATCCTTTTGGAGCTGTAACTCCACCATCGATAAACTCCATAATAATCTCCTTTTAAGATCCTTCGCTAAGTTGAAGTCATCTCCGATGACTTCTTCGGGTTTCTGCCTCTGGCAGAAACTTCACCACGCTCAGGATGACAGAGCGCTCATATTTGTCATTCTGAGCGCAGCGAAGAATTTTTTATTTGTTAAACTTCGTTATATTTTCTTCATTGAGCACAAAATCATATGTATTCAGGTCCTCTCGTTCCGTCCAGCCCTCGCCGTGCCAAAAGTTGTTGCCCAGTTCATTTCGTTTGAAAGCAACAAGAGAAATTTTATTTACCTTTAATTTCTTCAGCTCCTGCATGCACCAGACCACCATCTGTTTTCCTATGCCCCGTCTCCTGTAATCCTCATGAACGCAGACATGATAAAAGCTGGCCCTGCGACCGTCGTGTCCGCAGAGGATGGTTCCAACCACTTTTCCATCGGCAGTCTCAGCCACAACACTGCAGCCCGGGTTCCTCTCTAAAAATTTAATCACGCCTTCATAGGAATCATCTACAGATCTGATCCCGAAACCGTGAATGGTCTGCCAAAGAGCATACGCCTTTTCATGGTCCTCAGGCACGAATTCTCTAAATATTATATCTTCCATAAATTTTCTTTCTCCAAGATCCTTAGGGCAAAAAAGAATACTTACGGGAATACCGGCATGCCGGTGAGACCCGTCTTTTCATCCATCCCAAACAGGATGTTCATATTCTGTACAGCCTGTCCGGCTGCTCCCTTTACCAGATTGTCGATGGCTCCCACCATTATGACTCTGTGGGTCCGCTCATCAATGATGAAGCCAATATCCACGAAGTTGGAACCCTCCACCCATCGTGTCTCAGGCATCTCCCCGGCAGGGAGGATGCGGATGAAGTATTCGTTCCCATAGTATTTCTCATAAGCCGCCCTGATATCATCCATGGCAGGGAAGCTCCCGCCTGACTGTACGAGGCTCGCATATTCCGTAGCCAGGATGCCACGGTTCATGGGCGCCAGATGGGGTGTGAAATTCACAACCACCTGATGGTCAGCCGCCAGTGACAGCTCCTGCTCTATCTCGGGAGTATGTCTGTGGCTGGTCACTCCATAGGGCTTCATATTCTCATTGACCTCACAGAAAAGGTTGGGTACCTTGGCACCGCGTCCGGCTCCGCTGGTTCCTGATGCCGCATCTATGATCAGCGTATCAGGGTCGATAAGTCCCTCTGCCACCAGAGGATATGCCGTAAGTATGGAGCAGGTGGTATAGCAGCCGGGATTGGCCACCAGATCAGTATTTTTTATATCATCCCTGTGAAGCTCAGGGAGTCCATACACCGCTTTTTCCACAAGCTGGGGACTTTTGTGCTCTATTCCGTACCATTTTTCATAGGTAGGGATGTCCGAAAGCCGGTAATCCGCAGAAAGATCAATGACCTTTGTCTTTTTTAATATGTCCTCGGTAAGGACGGAGCCCAGATATCCCTGGGGAGTTGCCGTGAATATCACATCGCACTCCTCAGCCATTTTTTCCAGATCGTCTGCCTTACACTCCTCCCGGGTAAAGCCTCGGGCGTTTTTATATATGGATGCAAAGTCCTCTCCCACATAGCTTTTTGAGCCATACCAGATGACCTGTGCCTGTTCGTGGCCTGCCAAAAGGCGAACCAGCTCGGCGCCTGCATAACCTGTGGCACCGACTATACCTGCCTTGATCATGATCTTTCCTCCTAAACCCATTTTACTTCAACACAGTATTGTAACAGATTATATCTGATACCGCAATGAAGAGGAAAGCATTTGTGTTTTCGGGTCCATGTGGGTATAATGTAGTAGTTATCTGTCGTCCAAAGCGTGAGGCTATTTATTCAATGAGTAATTACGATGATATAATAAATATGGATCGTCCGGTCTCAAAGCGCCACACTCCCATGTCACGGGAGATGCGGGCGGCTCAGTTTGCGCCTTTTGCTGCGCTCACCGGCCTGGACGAGACCATGGACGAAACTGCGGATGCTCACCGTATCGGCGTTGAGGCCGAGATCATCCGCGAGGAATTTGAGGAGGCACCCTGATGTCACTTATTACGACAAAAGATCTGTCTTTGGGATATGATAATTATGCCATTGCCGAAAATATCAATTTTACGGTCAACGCAGGTGACTATCTGTGTATCGTTGGGGAAAACGGCTCAGGCAAGACCACCCTTATGAAGACTCTTTTGCATCTGAAGGAACCCGCCGCAGGCACCATTGAAATGGGGGACGGACTCAAGAGCAACGAGATAGGCTATCTGCCCCAGCAGACTATAGTTCAAAAGGACTTCCCCGCCTCTGTCCGCGAGATAGTGATCTCCGGATGTCAGAGTCGCATGGGCCTGAGACCCTTTTATAATAAAGAAGAAAAAAAACTGGCCAACCGCAGCATGGAACGGATGGGGATATCGGATCTGGCAGGTCGGTGCTATCGTGAGCTTTCCGGCGGTCAGCAGCAACGCGTCCTTTTGGCACGCGCCATGTGCGCCACTCAAAAGATACTGCTTTTAGATGAGCCCACTTCCGGTCTCGATCCCGTGGTCACAGTGGAAATGTACGATCTGATCAAGGAGCTGAATGACGACGGCATCACCATAATAATGGTATCCCATGACATAGAAGCCGCCATCAACTATGCCAGTCACATCCTGCATATAGGTGATGAAGTGTTTTTCGGTACCAAATACGATTATCTTAACAGCAAGGTTGGCAGGCTGTTTTTAAGCCGCCAGGAGGTTATCTGATATGCTGGACAAGCTTATTTTGTATTTTGAATATCCCATGGTGCGCTACGCCCTAATAGTAGGCGTACTCATAGCATTATGCTCCTCTCTTCTGGGAGTGACACTGGTTTTAAAGCGCTTTTCGTTTATAGGCGACGGACTTTCCCATGTTGCCTTTGGAGGTATCGCCATAGCGTCGGTTTTCAACGTATCTCATGAAATGTATGTGGTTTTGCCCATAACGGTGATCAGCGCCGTATTGCTTTTGCGCACGGGACAGAACACACGGATCAAGGGAGATGCGGCCATTGCCATGATTTCCGTAGGGGCCCTTGCCTTTGGCTACCTTTTGATGAATATCTTTTCCACCTCATCAAATCTGGCCGGCGATGTGTGCTCCACCCTCTTCGGTTCCATGTCAATACTGACCCTGAGTCTGTCAGATGTGGTATTATGTGTTGTATTGTCGGTATTTGTGCTGACGGTATTTGTACTATTTTATAATAAGATATTTGCCGTGACCTTTGACGAGAACTTTTCCCGGGCCGTTGGAACCAACGCCTCCGGATATAACCTGCTCATAGCCATCGTCATCGCCATCATCATCGTGCTGGCAATGAACCTGGTGGGCTCCCTTCTGATCTCCGCGCTGGTGATCTTCCCCGCCCTTTCGGCCATGCGCATATTCAAAAGCTTCCTGGGTGTGACGGTATTCTCCGCCATATTGTCCGTGATCTGCGCATTGCTGGGTATCATCTTTTCCATCCTGGCAGGCACGCCCACCGGCTCCACCATCGTAGCCGTGGATGTGGCGGCCTTTGCAATATGCAGTATCATCGGAAATCTGAAATGATCTACTTATGCCTTACCACTTCAAATCTTTGCAGATGTACGGATTCATCCGGGGCGATGCCGGCCTTTTGCTTTGCTATGGCCACCTGATACTCTACTGTATCCACACCCTCCAGATCGGGAAGCAACAGTCCCCGTCTGCCTCTGTTTTCAACGATGACACCGTATTTTTTCACATCTAATTCGGCCTCTGAGGTAATATCCTCCGGAGTGGTCAACACATCCACATTTATCTCCAGATCATCCAGCTCGTCGGCTGTGATGGGGTAAAATCTGGGATCACGGGTGGCTGCGGAAATCGCATTTCCGATGATCTCATTTGCCAGGTCATCCTGTACAGGCAAAAATGTCCCGATGCACCCGCGCAGGCTTCCGTTTTTATGGATGGAAACAAAGGCTCCTGAGCGGGTGGAAGTCATCTCTGAGGGCAGGGCTGACTTGTCCGGCTCCAGTACCCTGTGATTTGTAACATATTCTGTGATAGTGTCTGTGGCTAATTTTACATATGCATCCATATTCTTACCTCTTACTCATATATTATTGTTTACTTGAAAAATGCCATAATATTATTTAGGGTAGTAAACAATTATCATGTATAATTGTTTACTTGAAAAATGCCATAATATTATTTAGGGTAGTAAACAATTATCGTATATCGCAAATCCGTATCCTACTCCGAAGGTAGCCTCGTGGGAAAGTGGCGTCACCTGCACCCGCATCCCTGACAGTGCTCCGGCCATGATACAAAATGACCTGTGACCGCATTCCTGGGCATCCCTCAAAAAATCCTCATCAAAATCCAAAAGTTCAGAAAAGGCGCCCCGGCTCATGACATCCATGATCCTCTCATCATATTGGGGACCGGCGGGCTTGTATCCGTAGGGACCATCCTCCTTCTGGCAGTGGGACAGATCGCCGCTTCCCACAAAGCATACCCTTCTACCGGTATTTTTAACAGCCTCGGCGATGAACTCCCCGAATCTCACGTGATCACGGAGCGAAAAGCCCGAAAGCCCTATCCGTATAAGCTTGAAATCGGTATATCTCTTTGAAATAAAATAGATGGGTACCAGGGTGCCATGATCCAGATAAGGATCCCGCTCGTAATCCTTCCCGGCGGGAAACCCCTTTTTTTCACAGATATCACAGATCTCATCACGAAGCTCTGTATCATAATCCACGGTAAAACTCACCTGGGGTGCGCGAAAGCCTGCGAAGGACCCGGTAGCCTGCACCCCGGGAGAAATATGGAAATAATCGCCGTACATCACACTGTGGGGCGATGTGAGGATGATGGTGTCAGGCTTTTTTTCTGCGATATGCCGGGCTACCGTATCATAAGAGTCCAGGGTGGGCTGTATCTTTTTTTCCTCGCCCCTGCCTATCTCGGGAACCGCGATGGGCGGATGCGGCACCATATACGCTGAAACTATACTCATACTACATTTCCTTGAATAATGACCTGCAAAATGTTAAAATACAACTCATGTTGATTATAACGCATTATTTAGTGAAAGGAAATGGTTATGAGTAAGGAAAAAGTTGTTCTGGCCTACTCCGGGGGACTTGACACCACTGCTATCATCCCCTGGCTCAAGGAAAACTATGATTACGAGGTTATCTGCTGCTGCATAGACTGCGGACAGGAAGAGGAGCTTGACGGTCTGGAGGAGCGCGCAAAAAGCTGCGGTGCCAGCAAGCTCTACATCGAGGATATCGTGGATGAGTTCTGCGACGACTATATCGTTCCCTGTGTGCACGCAGGAGCCGTATATGAGCACAAGTATCTTCTGGGTACATCCATGGCCCGCCCCGGCATAGCAAAGCGTCTGGTGGAGATCGCCAGA
>JAILEN010000021.1 GCA_024687655.1 Lachnospiraceae bacterium
CGAAAGATTATAAGAGGGAAAATGGTATTAGTTATATCCCGGTATACATGGTACCGTTTTTATAAAAGGTTGTGACATTATAGCATTGAAGAACTGTTATATTAGGATTGCATGGATGGGCGCTTGCAGAGAATGCAGGCGCTCTTTTTTTGTACAATCTGTCATAAAGTGGAGGGAAAATTTTGTTCATTATTACATATCTATCCGCTCAAACACAAGATATAGTGGTGGGTCATCTTGCATACCGCAATATAATCTAAAATTGTCAGACAATTCATCTCCTCCATTTTGCTCCACCATTGAAAACACTGGATTTTCTATTGATTTTATCATGGCAAAGTGGTACTGTATAACTGCCAGTGGAGAGAAATGGAGTATTTTCCCACACAGTGGAGAGCTCTCCCGGCAGCAACCATAGGCCATGGGAGAATCAGATGTTTATAGGCGAGTACAGACACAGCATAGACGAGAAGGGACGCCTCATCGTACCTGCGAAGCTGAGAGATCAGCTTGGCAGAGAGTTCATTGCAACAAAGGGTTTGGACAAATGCCTCTACCTTTACCCCATGGACGAGTGGAAGAATGTGGAGGATCAGCTGAGAGAAAAGGTCATGACTGATCCTGACTCCAGACGCATTGTCAGGTTTTTCCTGGCAGGTGCAGTGCCCTGTGAACTGGACAAGCAGGGGAGGGTTTTACTCCCGGC
Source organism: Lachnospiraceae bacterium (assembly GCA_024687655.1). Lineage (GTDB taxonomy): Bacteria > Bacillota > Clostridia > Lachnospirales > Lachnospiraceae > JAILEN01. Next base: position 707 of record JAILEN010000021.1, read on the forward strand.
ACAGCTGAGAGAATATGCGGACATTGACAGGGACGTAGTTTTGGCAGGCATGCTCACCAGACTTGAGATCTGGGATGAAAAGAGCTGGGCTGATGCCAATACCGTAGGCGACATGGACGAGATGGCTCGGGCCATGGCAGATATGGGTATAGCGATTTGATCGATTTTTCGCACCGGTCGGTGCTTTTGGACGAAGTGATAGAGGGACTCAACATCAGTCCTGACGGTATATATGCAGACGGCACACTGGGCGGAGCCGGACACAGCGGAGAGATAGCGAGACGCTTAAACGGCGGACATCTCTACGGCTTCGATCAGGATGATGACGCCATTACGGCGGCTACGGCACATTTAAAGGAAATAGAGGTGGATGATCGGGTTACCATTATCCATCAGAATTATTCCTCCATGGGAGAGGAAATGAGATCCCGGGATGTGAAGCTTGACGGCATCCTTTTGGACCTGGGAGTTTCCTCCTTCCAGCTGGATGAACAGAGCCGGGGTTTTTCATACAGGATGGCGGACTCCCCTCTGGATATGAGGATGGACAGGCGTCAGGCACTGACGGCGGCCACCATTTTAAACACCTATCCCAAGGATGAGATAGCACGGATACTTCGGGTGTACGGCGAAGAGAAGTTCGCTGAGCGTATTGCCCAGAACATAGTAAGGAGACGTGAAGATGAGGCATTTAAAGTAACAGGAGATCTGATGGAGGTCATAGAGGCTTCCATACCTATGAAGGCTAAAAGGACCGGAGGGCACCCGGGGAAGAGGACTTTCCAGGCACTGAGGATAGAGGTCAATCAGGAGCTCAAAGTATTAGAGGACAGCCTGGATGAGATGAGGGATATACTCGAACCTGGTGGTAGGCTTTGCATCATCACCTTCCATTCATTGGAGGATAGGATAGTAAAGGAAGCATTCAAAAGATGGCAGGATCCCTGCACATGCCCTCATGATTTTCCGGCATGTGTATGCGGGGCAGAGTCATTCGGTAAAGTGATAACGAGAAAGCCCATAGTGGCAGGGGAAGAGGAGCTTAAAAATAATTCCAGATCCAAAAGCGCAAAGCTGAGGATATTTGAGAGGGGAGAAGGGGGAAAAGAACCAAACAGGTGATACATACCGCAAGGTATTTTCACAATACGGAGGCATGGACGCCTCTGGAAAAACAGCAGGTGGAGTCGTCAGGCTTCGCTAAAACAGGAGCCCGAGATGGACTCCGAGTAGGGTAACCTTCCGGCGCCTCTAAAAGTATTGGTGCTTTTGGAGGCGGTGGAAGAATCATTCGCCGAGATGGTGATGACCCGGAAAAGGTGTGTGAATATGAGAGAAATCAGGTCATATTATTATACGGACGGATCTGCGGCCCTTTCGCCGGAGATAGAGCAGCTTCCCGACAGAGAACAAAGAGAACGGGAGATACGTGAGGAAGAAAAACGCAGGCGTAAAAAACAGACCAGAAAAAACGTCCGCGCCCTTCGCTCAGGCAGACTCACAGCGGTTTATGTGAGCACCTTCGTTCTCCTTTTTGCAGGCTTCTTCGGTGGATACGTGCACTACGAGACCAGCATCAGCAGCCGCATGAAAAGCATCTCAGCCCTGGAAAAAGAGATCGCCGACATGAAGGCCTACAATGCAGCAGCACAGAGCCGTATCGATACCAACACCGACATCAATCGGATAAAAAAGATAGCCCTGAAAGATTACGATATGGTCTATGCAAACAGTGGTCAAATAGTGTATTATGATATCGCGCCGGAAGATTATATGAGTCAGATTCAGTGAGATCGTAATGCAGGTTAGACGGATAAGAAGGGAAAAGAAAAAACCTAATCCACGTATATTAAAGAGAATGGTAAGGCGCCTGGGAGTTGTGTTCGCAGGGATTACCGTTCTTTTTGTCGTCTTGATAGGAAGACTGATGTACATCGAGCATACCAGCGGCAGCAAGTACGAAAAGATCGTTTTGTCCCAGTTGGAGTATGACAGCTCCACCATTCCTTACAAGAGAGGGGACATAGTGGACTCCAAGGGTACTGTGCTGGCCACCTCCGTGGACGTGTACAATGTGATACTGGACGCCAAGCTTTTAAACGGGGATGAGGCCAACAGGGAATACACTATAGAGAATGTGGCCCGTTCCTTTGCAGAGGTTGAGGAAGAGGATGTAAAAAAGGCTCTTGACGAGAGGCCCGACGCACAGTATATTGTTTTGGCGAAAAAAGTTTCATATGAGGAGATGAGCGCCTTTCAGGAGCTGGCAGATGAGACGGTGAAGGTGACGGATGCCTCCGGTAAGGAGGTGGCCCACAAGATCACCGGTATCTGGTTTGAAAAGGAGTACGACAGGGTCTATCCCTACGGCAAACTGGCGGCCTCCCTTTTGGGCTTTGTATCTGCAGGCAACAACGGAGTCCTGGGACTGGAGAACCAGTTCAACGACACCTTAAACGGCATTAACGGCCGGTCCTACGGCTATCTCAATACTGACAACAACCTGGAAAAAACAGTGGTGGAGCCGGAAAACGGCAAGACCATTGTTACCACCATAGATACCAATATCCAGAGCATAGTGGAAAAGGAGATCCGCATGTGGAACAAGGCCTTTGCCTCCGATGGCAGTCTGGGCTCCCACAACACCGCATGCCTGGTGATGGATCCCTCTTCGGGACGAATACTGGCCATGGCCAATTATCCCACCTTTGATCTGGATGATCCCTGGAACTTGGAGCATATTTACTCACAGCAGCAGCTGGATGAGATGGATCCGGAGCAGGAGCTGGATGCGCTTAATCACCTGTGGCAGAATTTTTGCGTCAGCTCCACCTATGAGCCGGGATCCACAGCCAAGCCATTTACTGTGGCTACCGGACTGGAGACCGGCACACTACGGGGAGATGAGACTTATTTTTGCGATGGCTATGAGGAGATATCAGGTTACAAGATCCACTGCGTAAACCGAAACGGTCATGGCATGGAGACGGTGGAGGGAGCCCTGATGGACTCCTGTAACGACGCTTTGATGCAGATGTCATACGTTATCGGCGGAGACAATTTTGCCGAGTATCAGGAGATATTCGGATTCGGTCAGAAGACCAATATCGACCTGCCCGGTGAGGCCAGGACGGACACCCTCATTTTTAACAAGGATAATATGTCCACTATTAACCTGGCCACCAATTCCTTCGGACAGAACTTCAACACCACCATGGTGCAGCTGGCCAGCGCTTTTGCCTCACTGGTGAACGGGGGCAAGCTGTATCAGCCCTATGTGGTGGACAGGATCCAGGATGAGGCGGGCAATATCATTTATGATCGGGAGCCGGTCATAGAAAAACTGACCATCTCCAAAGAGACCGGAGACCAGATGAAGGGTTATCTGAGGTCAGTGGTGAAGGAGGGTACCGGATCCATCGCGGGAGTCCGCGGATATGACCTGGGAGGCAAGACCGGTACGGCCCAGAAGGTGCCCCGTTCAGAGGGGAATTATCTGGTGTCCTTCATCGGATATGCGCCTCAGGACAACCCCAAGGTTTTGATCTACACCATCATCGACACGCCCAACACTCCGGATCAGCCTCACAGCTCCTACGCCCAGACCATCACACATAATATACTGATCCAGATACTGCCGTATCTGAACATCGAGACCATAAAGGAACCGGAGGACTCAAATACCATCGCCGATAGGCTGCCCTATGTGAAACAGTAAAGATCCTTCGCTAGGTTGAAGTCATCTACGATGACTTCTTCAAGCTTATGTCTTTGACAGAAGCTTCACCACGCTCAGGATGACATATACGGGAATCTCATTGTTTTTATCCTAAAAACAATGAGCGGCATTTTGAGGAACGTAGCGTCGAAGAATCTTTTTAGGAGGAAAAACATGAATTATATATACCCAGTTATATCCGCCGCGGTGTCATTCGCCATCGTTGCACTCCTGATGCCGGTACTTATCCGTCGTCTTAAAAAACGAAACGCATCAAACACCGAGCGTGACATCATGGAGAGCCATGTAAAAAAGCAGGGCACACCTACCATGGGAGGCATTTTGATATTCCTTGGCGTGGTGGTGGGATCCCTTCCTTTTTCCTATACCGACGCCCGCATCGGAGCGGTACTGCTTTTGGCAGGCGGCTTCGGGCTGGTGGGATTTCTGGACGACTATCTCAAGGTGGTAAAGCGTAAAAGCGACGGTCTCATTGCATGGCAGAAGTTCGGCCTGCAGTTTTTGTTCACCTGCCAGTTTGCCTGGTATCTCATAAATGTGGCGGGAGTGTCAGCGGATATCATCATTCCCTTTATGGGAACCACCATCAGCTTCGGATGGTTTAATCTGGTGATACTGTACTTCGCCGTACTGGGCACCGTCAACGGAGTAAACTTCACCGATGGTGTGGATGGGCTGTGTTCCAGTGTTACTATTGTGGTGAGTACCTTCTTTTTGGTAGTTTCAGTTTTACATCAGAGCGGTGTGGCGGTGGTGCCGGCGGCAATGATAGGAGCGCTGTGCGGTTTCCTGATCTACAACCACCACCCGGCCAAAATCTTCATGGGTGATACGGGATCCCTGTTTTTGGGCGGCTTTGTGGCCGGTATGGCATACGCTTTCCAGATGCCCATCTTCATCATACTCATCGGCATAATATATCTGGTGGAGGTGCTTTCGGTGATCATACAGGTGGGATCCTTCAAGCTGCGCCATGGTAAGAGGGTGTTTAAAATGGCTCCCATCCATCATCACTTCGAGCTTTCAGGCTGGTCGGAGAGGAAGGTAGTGGCGGTCTTTTCTATAGTTACTTTGATAGGCTGCATTATTGCATACTTAGGGATGTAAAGATCCTTCGGGCCACGCCCTCAGGATGACAGGGTACGGGAATCTCATTGTTTTTATTCTAAAAACAATGAGCGGCATTCTGAGCGTGTTGAAGCTTCTGCCAGAGGCAGAAGCTTGAAGAAGTCATCAGAGATGACTTCAACCTAGCGAATAATCTTTTAGGGAGAAAAAAATGAGTAAATATTTGGTAGTCGGCCTTGGAAAGAGCGGTATCGCCGCAGCAGGCCTTTTAAAAAAGAATGGTAAGGAGGTCATCCTCTATGACGGAAACGAGTCATTTGACAAGGATGCCTTTTATGAAAACAATTCCGACCTAGGGGGGATGGACATAGTGATAGGGACCATCCCGGAAGAGGTCATGAAGGATATCGATACGGCGGTATTGAGTCCCGGTGTGCCCACAGATGGCGACATCGCAACAAAGCTAAAGGACGCCGGCATCAGGCTCACAGGTGAGATCGAGTTGGCATATTCCTTCGGCCACGGCGATGTGCTGGCCATCACAGGTACCAATGGCAAGACCACTACCACCAGCCTTGTGGGAGAACTGATGGAAAGAGAGTTTTCCGACGTGAGAGTGGTGGGAAATATCGGCATCCCCTACACCGGCATGGTGGATGGTTCAAATGAGGAGACTGTTATGGTGGCGGAGATATCCAGCTTCCAGTTGGAGACTGCGGACACCTTCAGACCCAGAGTCTCTGCTATTTTAAATATCACCCCGGACCATCTGGATCGTCATCACGGCATGGCAGGCTATATCGCTGCCAAGGAGAGCATCACAAAAAATCAGACCGAGGATGACACCTGCGTTTTAAACTATGAGGACGAGGAACTCCGCCGTTTCGGTGAGACACTGAAATGTAACGTGATTTGGTTTTCATCTGCCCGGGTTCTGCTGGACGGATATTACTATGAGGACGGTATGATATACGGACCCGGGGAGACGGAGATAATTGCGGTAGCAGACCTTCGGATCCTGGGCATCCACAACTACGAAAATGTCATGGCTGCAGTGGCCATGGCTGAGGCATACGGTGCTACCAGAGAGAGCATCGTGGAGGGACTGAAGGCCTTTAATGCCGTGGAGCACCGCATAGAGTTTATCTGTGAAAAGAGAGGCGTGGCCTTTTACAATGACAGCAAGGGCACCAATCCCGATGCCGCCATCAAGGCCATCCAGGCCATGGAGCGCCCCACCTATCTCATCGGTGGCGGCTACGATAAGGACTCCACCTATGACGAGTGGATCGAAGCCTTCGGGGACAAGGTCAAAAAACTGGTGCTCATCGGAGCCACCGCCCAAAAGATAGCGGCCTGCGCCGATGCCCATGGCTTCAAGGACTATTGCTTTGCTGACACCCTGGAGTCCGCCATGGATATCTGCTTTGATGCAGCATCAGACGGCGATGCCATCCTCTTATCCCCCGCCTGCGCCTCCTGGGATATGTTCAAAAATTATGAGGTCCGCGGCGATCTCTTCCGCGAGCATGCATTATCATACCGGTGAGACCGTGAGGGATATTATTGAGTGCTTTCGATTTACCGGTGAGGGCAGTCGAGCGAGAATGCATGCTGCTTTCGAAGACCTTTAAGCGAGAGCGGCTCCGAATACACTTTGTATGTCCGTTGGCGTGACGACTTTAGGAGTCACGACTTTACGGACATTCAACGGGGTGCGGTCGTCCAGTGGACGACGCTGCGAAGCAGCAGCACCGACCGAGTCGGGAGACGAGAGAGGTGAAGCGGAGCGGGTCTCGAAAGCAGTATGCATTTCGAGAGACTGCCCGGAGTAAATATATATGTCAAAAAAGAAGAAAAAGAGAAGAGAAAAAAACCAAATACAGTATTTTGACTACGGCCTTCTGATAATAGTGATAATGCTTTTAGCCTTCGGCCTCGTGATGCTGTACTCCACCAGTGCCTACAACGCAACCCTCCGCTTCGATGACCCCACCCACTACGTAAAGCGCCAGCTGGCTGCCATGGCCATCGGTTTTGTGGGCATGGGATTCTTCATCAAGGTAAACTACAGGGTTTGGCGTGTCTTCACCTACCCACTGTGCATCGGCGCCTTCGCCCTGTGCGTCCTGGTTATCTTCGCAGGTAACGCAAAATACGGTCAGTCAAGGTGGTTTTCCGTGGCCGGCATCAATGTCCAGCCCTCGGAGATCGCAAAAATAGCAGTGATCCTTTTGATGGCAATGATGTGCCAGCGGTTCTACCGTGACTTCAAGGGACTTACGATCATCAAGCTTTTCGTAGGCCTGGCCATCTACTGCGCGCCTATTTTATACAATAACATGTCCACGGCGGTCATCATCATGGGTATTGCGTTCATCATGGTTTTCGTGGCCAGCCCGGAATTAAAGACCTTTGTCGCCCTGGCATTTTTGGCTTTTGCAGGAGGTGTGGCGGTGATCGCATTTGGACAGGGCTACCGCAGCACACGAATAGATGTGTGGAAAAATCCCGAGCTATACGATGAGGGCTATCAGACGCTTCAGGGACTGTACGCCATAGGAAGCGGCGGCCTTTTCGGCAAGGGACTGGGAGAGAGCTTCCAGAAGGGCTTCGTGCCTGAGGCGCAAAACGATATGATCTTTTCCATCATCTGTGAGGAGCTTGGGATCTTCGGGGCGATCTGTGTTATAGTGATCTACATCCTTCTGCTGTGGCGTCTTATGATCATTGCCATAAATGCAAAGGAAAGATACGGATCCTTTTTATGCATAGGGATAATGGCCCATCTGGCACTTCAGGTGATCCTCAATATCGGTGTTGTGACCAACACCATTCCAAATACGGGTATCACCCTGCCTTTCATCAGCTACGGCGGATCGGCACTGGTGATACTGATGTCGGAAATGGGGCTGGCACTGTCGGTGTCAAAGGGAATAGAGCCGAAATAGAGTTATGAAGAAAAAGAACAAAGAAGAAAAAATCGAAGAGGATATCTTTGACGAGGAGCCCTACGAGGAAGAGGACAAGCCTAAATCAAGTAAGCTCTTTATCGTCATAAGCATCATCATCGCCATCGCAATAGTCATTGCGGGGGGCGTCTTTTTCGTGCTCTTTTTCTGCAATATACAAAAGGTAAAAATGGAGGGCAACACGGTGCTGATCCAGGAGGAGATCGAACAGGATCTGTTTTTGGACGAGTACGATAAAAACGGGGTGATCCTCATGATAAAAAACCTGGTGCAGCCCAGGAAGTACATACCCTTTGTGGAGAGCATGGACATCACCATGGAGGACTTAAACACCGTTAATATAAAGATCCACGAGAAGGAGATCATCGGATATCTTATGGATGCGGACAAGAACCGGATATACTATGGTCCCGAGGGACAGGTGCAGGAGATCTCCAAGCTGAAGGTAAAGGGAGTGCCCAGGGTGCTTCCCGAGGGTGAGATGTCAGCGGTATCCGCAGGGGATCCCATCCCCGTCAGGGAAAAGAGCCGCCGTGAGCTTTTAGCCCTTCAGCGAGACCTTAAAAACAATGAGCTGAAGGTAAGCCGTATCGAGATCTCCGAGGAGGGCAACTTCACGCTTTACCATAAGGACATAGTCATAAAACTGGGCACCGCATCCAATATGACGGAGAAGGTCATGAGGCTCAAGTACATCCTTCCCAAGGTGAAAAAGAAGGTGGGTATCCTCCATCTGGAGGACTGGACCGAGGGCAACACCGATATAGTTTTTGAGATGGTGGAATAGCTATGAAAAAAAACAGGAAAAAAATGGAATTTCGGTACTATACCATGCCCACCGGAGCCTATGTACTGCCCAAACTGGGCAAGGGCTGGGAGCAGGAGTACGGCCTGGGCTACGGTACCATGCTGCATTTTCATAACTACATGGAGGTGGGCTACTGCTACCATGGCAGCGGCAGGCTTTTGATCGAGGACAGGTCCTACCGCTACGGTGACGGCATGTTTTCCGTGATCCCCGCAAATGTTCCCCATACCACCATTTCCGATCCGGGCAACATCTGCAAGTGGGAGTTTTTATTCATCGATTCCGATAAGTTCATTAAAAACGAGATGGCGGGCGGCATGGACGCTGATATCATGATAAAAAATGTCAACAGCCGCGGTACCTTAAAGACCGCGGAAAACCATCCGGTTACTGCAGACGTGATCCGCTCCATTATCAGAGAGTGCAGGCAGCAGGCCCTTTTTTACGAGGAGAGCCTGAAGGGCTACCTCTATACCTTTT
>JAILEN010000029.1 GCA_024687655.1 Lachnospiraceae bacterium
ACGCTCAGGATGACACCTACGGGAATCTCATTGTTTTTATCCTAAAAACAATGAGCGGCATTCTGAGGAGCAACGCGACGAAGAATCTTTTTTAGGAGATTTTGATGAAGATAATAGATATATTAAAAACCGACCGCATCACACTTAGCTTTGAGGTCTTCCCTCCGAAGACCGAGGACAAGATGGATGTGGTGATAAAGGCTACGGAGGAGATAGCCAGGCTGTCTCCCGATTTTATGAGCGTCACCTATGGCGCAGGAGGCGGCACCAGCGAGTACACCGCCGAGATCGCAGACAGGGTACAGCGTGAGATGGAGGTGCCCATGCTGGCTCACCTCACCTGCGTGTCCTCATCCCGTGAGCATGTTAAAAAAATGATCGGGATCTACAAGGAGAGAGGCATCGAAAATATCATGGCACTCCGTGGCGACATCCCCAAGGACGGCACCACAGTCCATGATTACAAGTATGCCACGGATCTTATAGCCGATATCAAGGATGGCGGAGACTTTTGTATAGGAGGGGCCTGCTATCCCGAGGGACATCCTGAGGCAGAGAGTCGTGCGGCAGACCTTAAAAACCTGAAGCGCAAGGTGGACGCGGGAGTGGACTTTTTGACCACTCAGATGTTTTTTGACAATGAGGAGTTCTTTGATTTCATGTACCGTCTCAGGGAGGCTGACATCCAGGTCCCTGTTTTGGCAGGTATCATGCCCATCACCAATGCAAAGATGATGAAGCGCTCCATAGAGATGTCGGGGACCAAAACCCCCAGACGCTTTTTACAGATAATCGACTTCTTTGAGGACAGACCGGATGCCCTGCGCCAGGCGGGGATAATCTATGCCACGGAGCAGATCATCGATCTCATCGCTCACGGAGTAAAAAACATCCATGTTTATTCCATGAACAAGCCGGATGTGGCCCGGGATATCCAGAACAATCTGTCAGAGATAATAAAATGATAACTGCCGAGAGATTTGAAACCTACTGTGAGACCATATATCCGGCGGAGGCTGGGCTGTTGGCTGAGCTGGAGGGTTACGCGGCAGAAAATGACGTGCCCATAATCCGGCCGGCTGCCAGACGATATCTGAGATGGCTTTTAAGAACCATCAGACCAAAGTCCATTCTGGAGCTGGGCACAGCCATCGGGTTTTCGGCCATACTTATGGCAGAGGCTCTGCCGGATGCCGGTATAGTTACAATAGAAAACTATGAAAAGCGCATCCCCATTGCCCGGGAGAACATAAGCCGGGCAGGGGTGGATGGGCGCATTACCCTTTTGGAGGGGGATGCTGAGGATCTTTTAAAGCAGCTTAATGGCGGATCACAAAATTATCATGTGCCAAAAGAGGGTTTCGACTTTGTTTTCATAGATGCAGCCAAGGCCCAGTATGAGAGGTATCTGGAACTTTTGATGCCGCTGATACACCCGGGGACGGTGCTGGTCTGTGATAATGTGCTGGCACAGGATTCGGGTAGTATACTGGACTCACACTACGCCATAGAGCGGCGGGATCGGACCATACATGACCGTATGAGGCATTTTTTAAAACAGGTCACAGCGGATGAAAGATATGTCACCGACCTGTCCATGGCAGGGGACGGGATATTTACAATTACAGTGATGTGACAGGTAAAGATCCTTCGCTAGGTTGAAGTCATCTACGATGACTTCTTCAAGCTTCTGTCTTTGACAGAAGCTTCACCACGCTCAGGATGACAAAAGCAGCGCTCAGGATGACAAAAGCAGCGCTTAGGATGACAAACGATAGAGATCACGAGAGGAGAATTGACATGAAATACTTTGGAACAGACGGATTTCGTGGAGAGGCAGGAAAGGTCCTCACCGCAGATCATGCATATAAGATAGGAAGATATCTCGGCTGGTACTTCGGCAGGGAGCACAGAGGCCGCATAGTGGTGGGCAAGGACACCCGCCGCTCCAGCTACACCTTTGAGTATGCTCTGGTGGCCGGCATCATCGCCTCAGGCTCCAACGCCTACATCCTTCACGTTACCACCACACCCAGTGTTGCATACGTGGTACGTACCGAGGACTTTGACTGCGGAGTCATGATATCCGCCAGCCACAACCCCTACCATGATAACGGTATCAAGCTCATGGACAGAAACGGCCATAAGATGGAGGCCAAGGTAGAGGAGGCCATTGAAAAGTACATTGACGGCGAGACAGAGGAGCTGCCCTTTGCATCAGGCGAGGACATCGGCGTGGCCACTGACTACGCCATCGGCAGGAACCGTTATATCGGATATCTGATATCCCTGGCCACCCGTTCCTATGATGGCAAGCGGATCGGCCTGGACTGCTCCAACGGATCGGCCTTCAGCATAGCCAAGTCTGTTTTTGACGCTCTGGGAGCCAGGACATACGTGATAGGAAATGAGCCCAACGGCCTCAACATCAACAAGGATTGCGGCTCTACCCACATCGAGACCCTCCAGAAGCTGGTGAGGGAAAAGGAACTGGATGCAGGCTTTGCTTTTGACGGTGACGCAGACCGCTGTATCGCCATTGACGACAAGGGCGAGATCATTGACGGAGACTATATCATCTATATTTGCGGCAAGTATCTCAAAAAGAGGGACAAGCTGGACGGCAACCACGTGGTTACCACGGTCATGGCCAACCTGGGACTCTTCAAGGCCCTGGATAAGTCGGGGATAGAGTACGAGGTGACCACCGTAGGTGACAAGTATGTCAATGAAGCCATGATAGAGCATGGATATGTTTTGGGCGGAGAGCAGAGCGGACACATCATTTTCAAACGCCACGCCACCACCGGGGACGGAGTGCTTACGGCCATCATGCTCATGGAGGTCATGATGGAGGAAAAGACCGCCATATCCGAGCTGGCAAGCGGTATGAAAAAATATCCCCAGCTTCTTAAGAACGTCAGGGTTGCCGACAGGGCTGCGGTGATGAACAACGAAAAGGTGAAAGCCGAGTGTCAGTCCATTTCAGACGAGCTGGGTGACGAGGGACGCATCCTTTTAAGGGAAAGCGGCACCGAGCCTCTCATCAGAGTCATGGTGGAGGCAGGCACCGACGAGCTTTGCAAAAAATATGTTGACAAAATGTGCTCTGTGATAGATACTATCTGAGTTGCGTATGCCTGTGTTCGAAACCATCCACAGGCAAAGGGAGGAGCGCTCCCTTAAAACAAAAAAACTAAGGAAAGGAAAACTTAATAATGAAATTCAAAAACAGTGTACTGTATATGACGCAGGCTGCACTTATTGCGGCGCTGTATGTCGTGATCACATGGTATATCAACGCCTTTAACCTGGCAAACGGAGCCATCCAGCTGAGGCTGTCCGAGGCCATGACCGTTCTACCGGTATTCACGCCGGCTGCCATCCCCGGACTTTTTGTGGGATGCCTTTTATCCAATACCCTTACAGGCTGCGTTGTATGGGACATCGTCTTCGGAAGCCTGGCCACATTGATCGGGGCCATCGGTACCGGCCTGCTTCGCAAAACGAAGTTTATCTACACACTTCCGCCTGTTGTTTCCAATATGTTCATCGTTCCCGCGGTACTGAAGTATGCGTACGGACTGGGTGATTCATACTGGTATCTGGTGCTTACCGTGGGTATAGGCGAGGCCATCAGTGTGTGTGTGTTCGGATTCCTTTTGAAGAATGTCCTGGATAAGTCCAGGAATGTCATTTTTAAGGAAGATATGGAATAATATATTTCGTAATAACAAAGGAAAAACCTATGAAAGAGATTACCACCATCATAAGGGAAAAACTGGAGATTGCCTTTGAGGAGGCAGGCTACGACAGGTCACTGGCCCATGTCACCATTTCCGACAGGCCGGATCTGTGCGAGTATCAGTGTAATGGAGCTCTGGCAGCTGCCAAGACCTATAAGAAGAATCCCTTTGATATCGCGGAGGCCGTGATAGAAAAGATCGCCTCCGATCCCATGTTTGCAAAGGCCGAGGCTGTCCGTCCCGGTTTTAT
>JAILEN010000130.1 GCA_024687655.1 Lachnospiraceae bacterium
GGAGGCTGCGGCTCGAGCAGGGGTTAAAAAGTTCCTTTTGATTTCTACGGACAAGGCGGTGAACCCCACCAATCTCATGGGTGCCAGCAAGAGGCTGTGCGAGATGGTTATACAGATGGAAAACCGCAAGCATCCGGGGACGGATTTCGTGGCAGTCAGATTCGGTAATGTTTTGGGATCCAACGGCAGCGTCATACCGCTTTTCAAAGAGCAGATCGCTGCAGGCGGGCCGGTTACCGTCACGGATAAGAATATCATAAGATACTTTATGACCATACCTGAGGCGGTCTCACTGGTCCTTCAGGCGGGATACTATGCCCATGGCGGCGAGATATTTGTGCTGGATATGGGAGAGCCGGTGCGTATCGATGATATGGCCAGGAATTTGATCAAGCTTTCGGGCTATACTCCCGATGTGGATATTAAGATAGTTTATACGGGACTGCGTCCGGGAGAAAAGCTATTTGAGGAGCTTTTGATGGATGAGGAGGGCATGACCGAGACAGCCAACAAGCTGATCTACATAGGAAAGCCCATTGAGATGGATGACGCCGTGTTTGAGGAACAGTTGAAGAAGCTGGATGAAGCCAGCAAGGCAGAAGCGGTTGATATCAAGCGGATAGTGGCAGATATTGTGGAAACATATCATCCACAGCTGTGATTGTAAGATAGGCTCCTATGTCATTCTGAGGACGTAGTCCGAAGAATCTTTTAAGATCCTTCGCTTCGCTCAGGATGACAATGGTATCCCGCTTCGTTCAGGATGACAATGGTATCCCGCTTTGCTCAGGATGACAGTGGTATCCCGCTACGCTCAGCATTACAGTTTTGGACAAAACATTACATTTAAGGAGAAAACATGAGCTCTAGAGCAAAAAAGAGTAGTGCAAAAACTACATCCAACGTATATAAGAAGCCGTCTGAGAGGCAGGCTACCGGCAGGTGGATGCTGATTCCTGTGGCCATCATTTTCGGATATCTGCCCCTGGTCATGCGTACATATCAGTACGATCCCATGCTGTCACAGTATGAATGGTTTGATGACGGTCAGGTGGTGGATGTCTACATGGCATCGAAGATGTTTGTAATCCTGGTTTTGGGTTTTATCATGCTTGCTATGTTCATATTGTACAGGATGATCCAGGCGGAAAAGTTCAAGCTTGATAAGATTCTGATCCCTCTGTATGTATATTTTGCAGGGGTTCTGGTTTCCGGTATCCTTTCAAAGTATAAGGTTTTCGCCTGGGGTGGCTCCTTTGAGATGTTTGAGTCGGTTCCGGCGGTTTTGATGTATGTGTTCACTGCCATATACATATTCAGGCAGATGAGGGACAGAGAGGATTTCCTGTATTTCTGGCGGATAGCTTCGCCGGGGGTCCTCATTGAGAGTCTGATATGCACCTTCCAGCATTGGAACAAGGACTTCATCGATACAAAATTTGCGAAATATCTGTACATGTCGCCTCCTTACTGGCCCCAGATGGACACCATGACTACGGGAATGGAAGATAATTCATACGGTACGCTTTATAATCCCGATTTTTTACCCTGTTATTTTGCGGCGGCCATACCCATTACCGCAGCGGCATTTTTTGCGATAACGCCTCCCACGGCAGCATCGGGGAAAAGTGAGAAGCTTGAAATCAGACGATATACCCTGGAGAGGATATACTGTGGACTGATACTGGGCTTTTGTATTTTGGGACTCTATGGCAGCGGCAGGACTAATGGCGTGTTTGTATTGATCATCACCGGGGTCATAATGATCATGGGTGATCGGATCGAAAAAAAGAGTCAGCTTTTCCTTTTTGTGGTGGCAGGAGTTCTTTTGGTTGCTGCAACCATAGGAGCATCCTTCTCCGATACAGAGTTGGGCAACAGACTAAAAACTGCTCTCAGGGAGTATGATAATCCCTACAAAGATTATTATGTAAAAAATCTCTATAACAAGCCTGATGAGGTGGAATTTGTGGTTGAGTACAAGGGTGTCGACTATGTGTTCCATGCCGGTATGGAGCTTATAGATGGTTCATATGAAAACCCGGATACGGGAGAGACCGTAGTTACACATACACCGGTGGCCACCCTTACATGTGATGGCATGGAGGGAGTTACCATAAGCCCCACAGACGAAACTAATGTTGACTGGTATGCCACCAGGGAGGACGACCCCAATTTTTCCATCAGAGCATACGGATACTATAATGATCCTGTCTACGATGAAGTCACAGGAGAGATGACTGAGGACACTCATAACGGTCTGACAATTTCTGTTGCAGGGATTACTTGGAACTTTGAAAGAGATGAGGTGGGCTTTAAGTATAAGAACCACAGAGGGATGCTTATCGATTTCCCTAATGATGTGGAATATGACAAGGTATTTGCCGAAGAGTTTTTCCACTTCCGGGGGCATATTTATAATTATGCCATTCCTAAGTTGAAAAAAAGCATAGTTTTTGGCTCCGGTTCAAATACATTTATTATGGTATACCCTCAGAATGACTATCTAACAGAAAGATTTCATTCACTGGATGTTAAACCTCACTGCTTCTATATACAGCAGTGGATTGAAAACGGACTGGTTGCTACTATGGCATTGGTGGTATTTTTTGTCTGGATGGCACTGGCTCTTATACGGCTTTTGGTGGATCATCCGGATGACGCCTCCTGGAAGAGAGGAGGCTTTTGGAGGGGACTTACCCTGGGCTGCCTGGCACTTATAGTAGGAGTGATGACAGCATGGTTTACCAATGATTCAAATATCTGTACATCGCCCATAGACTGGGCCGGTTTTGGTCTGGCGCTGGTTGTGATATCAAATGGACGTAAAACGGTCGGAAAGGAAGGAAAGTGATATGAATAAAAATTCATTATCAACAGAATTGGAGATAGACCTGATACAGGTCATCAAGGATCTGCTCTTACAATGGAAGGCTATTATCGTAGCTATGCTGATATGTGGTCTGGCATTTCCCTCACTCATGTATCTTAGGAATATGAATAATTATGAAGCTGCCGTGGCTGCTAATGAGGAATTGAAGGCTAAGGTGGAGGAAGCTAACAAGATTGCCGATAAGGTTGGAAAAAATAGGAGCACAGATGTATTTGCAGATGTGGAGGATGAGGACAGGCTTGCTGTACAAAATGTAATGTATCAAAAAAGATCTCTGGATAGCTTAAAGGAGTATATGAAGGAGTCCCCTCTCATGAAGCTGGATCCATTGGATATTGACACACTGGTGTTGAAGTACTATTTAAATACCCCGGATGGTTCTGATCTGGCTGCTATTGGTAGTACATATGTGTCTGCCTTCAGTGATACGGAGTTTTTGAAAAGTGTTTCAAAGAGATTTGGCACCAAGAGTCGTTATGTTAGTGAACTGTTAACGGTGTGGGGATCTTCAGGCAACTTTTCGACAAGCCTTTCCACAGGGGATATTCTTACTATCAGGATATATCTGCCCAAGGGTGTGGATGCAGTTCAGACAGAGGCTGACATAAAGAATTACGTCACTAAAATAAATGGTCAGATATCAGAAAAAATAGGAGAGCATTCCATGGAACTAATTTTTTCTGAGAAAAAAACAGATCTGAATCTGGATATCAGATCAACACAGTGGGCAAAGGAGAGCGAACTGGTATCAGTTGAGACGAACTATAATGCAGCTGTCAATGCCCTTACTGATGAGCAGAGGCGAATATTTGAGGCTACTACGTCTACAGATATCAAAGATGACAAGGATATTATTCAGGACGAAGCTAAAGAAGGAACTGAAAAAGAAGTTTTGGAGCCTGAAAAGCCCGGGTTCAGCAAAAAATATGCGGTCGTAGGCCTCATGGGCGGGCTGGTATTGTACTGCGGTATATACTTTTTACTGTTGATCCTTGTTCCTGTTATAAGGACAGGAATGGAGCTTTCGGATATTCTGGGCATCAAGAGCTTTGGCTGCTGTCACAGCGATCCTAGGAGGTTTGGTTTCTTCTGCGACAAGTTTGTCTATAACCTTTTATATCACAAGCAAAAGAGTGCTGATGAGCTGATGGAGGATGCTGCCGAGCGTATAGCAGTATATGCAAAATATCATGAGATCTCTGAGGTGACTCTGGTTTCAGCTGATGCTGACAGCAAGGCCCAGAACGAGGCACTTTTGGGGAAGCTGTCATCCAAGGGGATCACTGCAGTTCATATCGATCTTTGGGATGGCGAAAAGCTTACCGATCTGGCAGAGGAGAGCATGAGCGGAAATGATAACTATATCATTTCCATGATGCCCCGGGCCACACTGATCAGGGATGTGGACAAGATCCTTTCCGTGGCATCCGAATATCAGAAGAAGATTATCGGTACCGTAGCCATATAAAATGTCAGAAGTTGACTTTTCCACTTTAATGTATTAAACTAGTGTCATTCTGAGTGAAAGATCCTTCAATTCGTTCAGGATGACAGGCGTTTCGTTTTGAATGAATTTGTTGTCATTCTGAGCGTAGCGAAGAATCTTAATAAGGAGTTTACTGTAATGAGAGAGAAAATGATAGACGTAAGGGATCTGTTTGAAAGGACAGACGAATTCGCAGGAAAAAGCGTAAGACTGGGTGGATGGATCCGCACAAATAGGGATAATAAAAACTTCGGTTTCTTAGTTATCAATGACGGAACCTATCAAAATCCTGTACAGGTAGTCTATCATGATACCATGGAAAACTTTACCGAGGTGGCGGCTCTTAATGTAGGTGCAGCAGTCATAGTTACCGGCGAGGTGACCCTGACTCCCGAGGCAAAGCAGCCCTTTGAGATCCAGGCACAGTCAGTGGAGATCGAGGGTGCATCTGATGAGAAGTATCC
>JAILEN010000187.1 GCA_024687655.1 Lachnospiraceae bacterium
GTCACCCCTGGTCTCTGCCATAACCAGACTTCCGTTTTCGTAACGGAGGCTCATGGAAAGACCGTCTATCTTGTACTCCACCACAAACTCCGGGTCACCGAAACGCTCGATCATATCATTTACGAAATCATCCACCTCTTCCCTGGAGAAAACATCCTGAAGGGAAAGCATGGGGACATTGTGCCTGACCAGAACTCCGGCCTCACGCTTGGCACTGCCACCCACATGCCTGGTGGGGGAACTGTCGGAAGCATACTCGGGATGCTCGGCCTCCAGCTTTTTCAGCCGCTGCATCAGCATGTCGTACTCGTAGTCCGTGATCTCCGGCGCATCGTCGTTGTAATAGCGCTCGCTGTGGTATTCTATTTCTTTTCTGAGGTTCTCTATTTCATTTTTAACGTCCATTTTTTATCCCTTAAAAGATCCTTCGCGACCCTCAGGATGACAAAGCCGCCAGGCAATAAAGCGTGTCATTCTGAGGGCGCAGCCTTTTGTCATTCTGGGGGCACAGTCTTTTGTCATTCTGAGGGCGCTGCCTTTTGTCATTCTGAGGGCGCTGCCCGAAGAATCTTTCCCTTCAGCTCCGCTGTCTCTTTTGCGGACAGCCTGCGATACTCCCCCTCGGGGATCCCCTCCAGCGTCAGGTCCATCTCTCTAACCCTCTTCAGGTCTCTAACCCTGTATCCCAGTTCAGCACACATACGTCTGATCTGACGGTTCAACCCCTGATGCAGGATAATGGAAAAGCTCTTCTCCCCTGTCTTTTTAACAGCAGCCGGCGCAGTGGTCCTGTCCAGGTCCTTGAGATATACCCCCTGCTGCATCCTGATCATAAACTGTCCGGTAATGGGATGATCCACTGTCACCTCATATTCCTTTTCATGTCCCGAAGCTGCCCTGGTAACCTCATAGGCCAACTGGCCCATATTGGTAAGGATCAAAAGCCCCCGGGAGTCCTTGTCCAAACGTCCCACAGGATATATCCGTTCGGGGTACCCGATGTAATCAATGACATTGTCAGGCTCCCTCTCCTCAGCAGTACAGACTATGCCAACCGGTTTATTAAAAATGAGAACAACCTCGTCTGCCACGAGGTTGATCTCATTGCCGTCTACCTTAACCTTAGCTCCGGAATATACTCTGTCTCCCGGACCTGCCACAACATCGTCAATGACAACCCTGCCATCGGCGATCATCCTGTCTGCCTCACGTCTGGAGCACACTCCCGCATTGGCTATGAATTTATTGATACGTACTCCGGTCTCTTCCATATTACTTCAGGTACTCCGACTTGATATAACCGGTCTCGCCTTCGTACTCCACCTTGGTCCAGCCCTCTTCATACATCATGACCACCTCAACAGTGGATCCTGAATATGCAACCGCCACCTTGGAGGCAGATTCACTCATACTCTCGCGGACATTGACCGTATTGGACAGAGTAACTCTGTCACCGGGGCTGTAAAGTGCGGTGTCACCGGCCTCTGCATTATCCCCATTATCATCATCCTTTTTATCCAGAAACTCGGTCTTGATCCAGCCCTTTTCATCACCGTACTTGACCTTGGTCCAGTCATCCTTGGTAGTATATGCTGTCAAAGTGGTACCATCATCCACCTTGCCCAGGGAATCAGCATTCTTGGAAGGCTTCTTTCTCATATTTACCTTGGCGTTGGTTACCACCTTGTAGGATGACTCCTCCGCCTTTTTCTCCTCGGCTGCCTTCTGCTTTTCCTTTTCTTCCTTTTCCTTTTTCTTTTCTTCCTTCTTCTTCTCGGCCTCTGCCTGCTCCTCCTGGATCTCTATGAGCTTGCCCAGTTTCTCCTCATATTCCTTTTTCTCCTGCTCCTGCTTTTTGGCCTCAAGAGTGATCTGGGTCTTGTAATCTGCTGCCCACTCCTGGACCTTCTGAGGAAGGGTCTCGGAAGTAAAAGCATTGAAATCGCTGTCCTCGATCATGAGCTGGTTGTACTCCTTCTGGACATCAGCCTGAAGTGCCAGCACATCCTCCTGCTGCTCAAACTGAGCGATCAGTGAAGCAACCTCCGGATCCATGGGATTCTCGTTGTTCTGCTGGTTGTAGGTACTGTAAAGATTGTTTATAAAAAGACTGCCGTTGTCCTTGGTCTCGACATAGAAAAAGTCAAGACCGGGGGCAGCATTTTTAAGATCCTTGAAGTGGATCTTCACACGTGCCGACAAAAGGTAAGCCCCGTCCGTGGTACCCTGCTTGGTGTAAATATCTATGATCTCATACTTGTCCACATACTGTGACAGAAACTCAATATAACTCTTCTCGGAATCGGAGACCGGATCGGCCACCTCCAAAACACCATCCACATTGCCGGAAGCAACTGCATCATAATACTTGGTCAGAAGCTTGCGATACTCGTCCGATGTCTCATCCGCAACCGCATAGCTGCCTCCTGCCTGAACATCATTGTTGTTGAGCTTTTGTATGTGTGCCGAAACCGAGAGAACTATCGTAAACGCCAGCACGATGAGCGCACCGAAAAATCTCTTGCTGTTTAAAAAATGGTTGTCAGCCAGCTTCCCGAAAATATCCTTAATTGCATCCATAATATATATACCTCGTATTACATACGTAAATAGTCAAAGTGTAACCCGTTAACCTATTAAATGTAACAAATTCACGGGTTTTTGTCAATTACGGGGTATGCCTGTGTGACCGTTTCCAAATAAGTCGAGGTATATGAAAACGGGCACACTCGTCGGGTACCATGATCACTTGGCAGTAAGCTGAAGTTTGTACAACGCGTTCAGTTCGCTGTCATAGCCTGACATATGTTCCACCAGGATGTAATACTTCTGGCCTTTTTTTGTCTTAAAGGAAAGCTTGCCGTTTTTAAACACATTATCCTTGGAGACCAGGGGATTGCGATCCTTATCGTACACGGTCACCCTGTACGCCTTCGCTATCTCATTTGAAAGTGTGACCTTTAAAACATGCTTTGAAGCCTTTGTGGCCTTATATACATAGTAATCGCCTGTAGCCGTCTCAGCCAGAGCGGCACGATATGTCTTTTTGAGCTTGATCTTGTCCGCACTTGCAAATGAATTGTTGGGCTCGCTCTCCACAAGAGATGAAGGCGTAAAGGAGGTGTCAAAGGAGTAGATGACTCCTGCAGTGTTGTTGGATCCGGATATCCTGACGTATGCGGGCTTGCCTGCCTGAAGGATCACATAAAGGCCCTCCGTATTGAGGGAATCTGTCTGGTACTTTGAAGTAAGATTATAAAGCTGGTTCATCTCACTGTCGTAAAGTGTAAAGCCCCAATCGGCAGATGAAGCACTTGAGCTGACATATTTTTTAAGGCTCATCTTAACGTAACCGGTGGTATCGGAGTAAAGTCTGATATAATCCTCGTCATTAGCCTTGTCCATAACACCGAGATATGTCGTCCCAAGGGAGACACTTTTCGCATCTGTTGATCCGGTATTGGGCTCAGCTATAACGTTGTCATACTCCGTAAACTCCGCCGTGATCTGATACTTTTCATCGGTGGCATTACTGGCGTTGCTGATATCCAGATAGTAAACACTGTCCTTTTCCACCATTACCGCATTTGTGTAAAATGTGGTCTCAGTGGCGTCGCAGACCACGGTACCATTGCCGTCATATATGGTTGCCTTCCACATGGGAGCGTTGGTGCTCTTTACCTCTGCTCTCTCAATATAAAAATCCAGATATCCCGATCCGGGAGCCGTAAACTTGTAGCTCTTGTTCTTCTGCTTGTTGGAAAGTGAACCCGTAACCGTCTTCCCCGCCGAAATGGTGGTTGCATTTGACAGATTGCTCGTACTGGTGGCAGCCTTTACCACATTTACAGGCGCAAACACGCCAATCATATTGCATACCAGCCCCACTGCTGCTATCACCCCGATGATCTTCCTCATTTTCATACGCTTTCCTCCTTTATAAGCTCTCTATATCCCTCTGTCGGCCAGAGTCCATCCACCTTGGTCATGCCTAATGTGTAATCCCCCGCCTGTGAATTTGTCATGGCTTTTCCCCTTATGATAAATCTATTTAATTATACAATGCAGGATTGTCAAATACAATATGCCTTTCGATATGTTTACAACAAACAGCGTATACTCTAGGCATGGTTTTCTATATTATACAAAACGAGAGTGACACCATACGTCACTCTCAAATATATTTAAAGTCAATTCTATGATTATACAAAATAAGTACATCCAAAAAGCGCCCCATCTATTAACAAATAACCATTGTTTCAAATCCACTTCCGGAAAATCCGGTTGAAATCATCATATTATATTTCAATAAAAAACACTGCATCATCAAAACCGATGACATCAGTATTCTTTACTATGATATATGCAGGACTATCCCTTTTTACATCAGGGGGACGGGGTAAATGTGACTATGTTCCCTACTATGGTTTGTAGTTACTGTGCCCTGTTGTTATCCATATAATATACTCTTATGCGCTAAGTCCAAAACTCCTTGACTTTCCTCAATGCCACTTCCGGTTTTAATTTGAAATCATCGGCTATAATGCGAGCAGTCTCTTCCTGCGATGCAGCTAAACGCTGGCTAACCCTGACAGCCGCCTCAATAGCCTTATTTGATATATGCCTATCTAATACTTCCTGTTCATCATATAATGATACCATAATGTCGATAACCTCCTTACCCTTGTCCTCAAAATACTCTTTGAGAACATCTTTGTCCTTACAGATTCTCACCGTTTCCTCTACAGCTTTTCTGGTCTTTCCAAATATTATAACCTGGTCTGCCAGAACCCTTGTAAACGAAACATACTGGTTTATAATATCTCCAGGCTTTCCATCGCAGATTACCCTGACCTTTGCATCTATAATGATATCTTCACCGCCAAAAAACTCATCCTTCAGGTTAATGAATTCCTGATCCGGAGAGCCCTCTCCTGTGTATATGACATAGAGTTCAGGTTTTGGAAATTCTGCTTTTTTACTGCTGTATAAATCTATATCATTTTCTGTAAAATACAGGTTGTATGTCTGTGCCAGGTAAAGCAATATCCTTATGATTATGTTTACCGTCCATGTTGACTGGTGCTCCACAAGAATCAAAAGCGAATTACCCACTCTGAACCCAAGGTCATTGAACTGGCCGCTTGTAAGCCTTGAATGAAGAACTAATACTTGACTGAAATATCGCCTAATTACATAAAGCCCCTTTATGAGCCTGTCGGGCCCCTTGTTTGGGGTGCTTTTTTTCTCGAAAAGTGTTATAATTCCTTCATCCGAATGCAGCATGTTATA
>JAILEN010000200.1 GCA_024687655.1 Lachnospiraceae bacterium
AGATACCCTCAGGGGAAATAACAAATTATCCCTATCTGGTTGAAATTGCAAGAACCGGAAAAGATGTTATTCTTTCCACCGGGATGAGCACGCTTGAAGAAGTAGATGATGCCATTAATGTGTTAAAGACAAATGGCGCTGGAAAGATAACGCTGCTTCATTGTACCACGAATTATCCGACTCCCATGGAAGACGTCAATCTAAATGCTATGCTGACATTACGTGAGCATTTTGGATGTTCTGTAGGTTATTCAGATCATACGAAGGGCATTGAAGTCCCGTAACCGTCAAATAATCCATGTATAGGAATGCAGGCCTAGAAGTGGTATGGTTGAGGGGGATTGTATTTTTTGACCAGAGTCGTCTAAAAAATGATGGCATTTTTTAGATGGCCCTGTTCAAAAAATGATAACGTTTTTTGAACTTTAGTACATTGACAATGACATATCGATGAAAGCATCACAAACAGACTACCGGATGGTAGTTTAGCAAGTGACTATGCCTGGTACAGGGATTCATGCAGTACTTTTAATTGGAACAGTATCTCGTTTCCGAGGTGTCAGGGGTTTTTCATTTCCCGGTGGAGCCTTCATAGAGGCAAGATATGATTCCTTTTCATCCCTCTCATAGTTGTGAAAGGCTTTCGACCATGGGAACAGGTCTTCTTTGTTCTCGATCGGTATCCCACGACGGACATGCTTTGGCATCGTTTCGACCAGATACTTGATGTAGTAGTAGGGATCAGCGCCATTGGCTCTGGCGGTTTCTATTAGGGACGTAAGAATGGATGTTGCTTCCGCACCGGACAATGTATTGCTGAAAAGATAGGATTTCCTACCCTGTGCTATGGGTTTCACACTACGTTCCGTTGCCCCGTTATCGATTGGGATATTTCCATCCGTAAGGAACATTTTTAGTGCTTTTTCCTGATGTATGGAATAGAGTATGGCATCCTTTAGCTTGTCGCTGTACAAAGGATTTGATGGATCGAGGTCGTGGATGAAAGTAAAGTATTCGTCCACATAGGGTTTAACCTTTTCGAGACGGGCGGCAAGACGGTCCTCAGCAGAAAGATCTTTTAGGAGCCCTTCTTCGTGGTAGATGTTCCTGATTATGTTTATCGCTCTAATCTCCGGGAGTAGCTGGATCTGATCCAAAGAGAGATTCTTGGTGTTGAGTATACGCATGGCATCGGCCATACGTCTTCGTGCATGCATGAAGCAGCCGCAGAGGGTTACGTTTTCGGAATTGTCTTTTTCAAAAGCCGGATATGCACTGTATGCGTCACAGCTAAGATATATATGTGATGAAATGTCCTTATAAAAGGTGCGGAGGAAATCTGCAGAACGGCTGTTGTCATAGGTGTAGAGGATTATCTGTGGTTCATCTAAAAGAGAGCTTGACCTGACTACCCAGATATAGCCTTTTGATCCGGACTTTTTACCACTGTGTATCACCAGATATGTGGTTTCATCGCATTGCTGGTACTCATATGATACAAGAAGTTCCTTCAGGAAGCTGTATACGGGTTTTAAAAGTTCTAAAGTAAGCTTAACGATCCAGTTTGTCATGGTCTGTCTGGAAAAAGGCACACCGAATCTTTCGGGAGCTGATACCTGACGGTTCACCGGCAGATACATGTCGTACTTATCTGTTACTACAGTGGAAAAGAGTGATGTGGATACCAGGCTTTTGGGATATAGGGAACCATAATAAGGAGGTTCATCAAGAGCGTGATCGAGACCATGAGAGATTATCGGTGTATAGACAACTTTAAGATATGAGTAAGAGCGGACTATTTCGACACTTCGGTGGGCAGACCAGAAGGCAAAACGCCAGTTGCCCTCACCATATAGTTCGTTTAACTGGTCGATATCGTAATCGTAGACGGTTTGTCTTGGCAGGTTTTCGAGATCCTTTTCACGCTTGCCTTTAGTCTTTTTCTTGCGATTGTTTTCTGTCTCTGGTTTGAAGGGGTGCTTGGTTAAAGGTTTAATATCGTGATCATCGGGACTGTTGTCGGATTGATAACAGTCAGCATCTTCACTTAGAGGATCCGGATGAGTGCTGCCGCTTAGTGCATCCTGCATTAGGACATCAGCTTTTTCAGAGCTTCTGCCAAAGAGGTTTTTATCCTGGATATCACGTACACCTGTGAGATGACGGTTTTGCTCACGGAGAGCACTGATTTCTTTTCTGGCGCCGGACAGTTCATCCCTCATTTGGGAAAACTGGAGGATCATCTCCTGTTGGGTTTCCTTCAGGTGTGAGAGTTCTTCGGATACTTGGGCGCTTTCGACATAGTAGTATAAGGCGCTGTCAATGAGCTGATCACGAGTCTGATTTTTAAGGATCTCGTGATAAGCATCAATACGTGCCTGCAACATGGCTTATGTCCCTCCCTGTATCCTATCCCAGTGCCGTGCTTGAGAGTGCCTGGATCTTCTGCACCGCCGATACCAGCTGATTGTTCTCCTTTGTTAGTTCCCTGACCTGTCTGGAAAGGTCAGCATTCTGGGCTTTTAGGGAGGTTATATCAGCTTTTGCATCATCAAGCTGTTTGGTAAGCTTGGAAAGAGCTGCATCATCAGGGGCGGATGAGGGTGAAGATTTTTTACGCCCCCGCTTACCGGTAGGAACGATATCCCCTGTTTCGGGGTCAATCTTGCCGATACACTTACGTGTGGATCTGGCCTGCTTTTTTTCAGGATCCCAGCGGCTTACAGACTCGTATACATAGGTTGTATCGGTGTCCTTGTGATACTGTGTGACAATCGCCATGGGGGTTCCTCCTCTCGTTACATTTGATGGTTATATTATATCACGAGAAGGAGAAAAAGTCAAGTGAATAGTTACATATATTTCAATAAAAATGTAACGATTTCAAACAAATATGGCAGGCCTGGGAAGCAGGAATTTAAGCGGTTTTACCCGAAAGGATTGTGCTGTTGTCAAAACGATGTATGGTGCTTTCTATGGAGAATCCATCCATGAGACGATGGAATTGCTCCAAAGATA
>JAILEN010000038.1 GCA_024687655.1 Lachnospiraceae bacterium
AGAAGCACTCATCTGTCAGGCGAATTCCCGGATAAGCTCCTCTATCTTAACACCTGATGCCAGACGATCGGCCATATACGATGCTGGAGTAATCCTTTGTTCCACCCGTTCAAAAAGGCACTTAATGAATTCCTCCTCACCCTTGCCCCTCTCCTTTAATCCGTCGCAGGCCAGCCTTACCACCCTCGCTGCAAGATCATAGACAGCATCCCTGTCCACAAAGGAAGGCAGCTCCTTTTTTATCATCAGGTGCCTTAGCTCCGTAGCATTGTAGCCCCTATGATAGAGCACGTTATCATTGGTAAGCATGTCGGTCAGTTCATGAAGCCGGCGCTTAAGCCCCACATGAAAAGCCGCCACGGACATGGCGTCCCTGATGGGCTGACAGCACACGCTCCGAAACTCCAGCGTCCCTCGGAAGGTAAGATCCTCATGCTTAAATAGTCGCAGGTATTCTATATCGCTTTTTTCGGGAGAAAAGGACATTAATTCATATTTCCCGTCAGAGTAGTATTCCCCCGTAAGCTCATTTTTTGAAAAATAATCCCTTAAGGGTATGGGTGCAAAGTTCAGATACTTCCCCTTTCTCATGACACAATAGATACTGGTGGATAGGATATATTCCAAAAACTCATCCGTATCTTTAAAAACGCACTCATATGGCCCCACGTTATGCGGATTGATGCCATGGGTAGAGTTCTCCCAGAGGATGTCACGGTAACACAGATAGTCCTCATTTTCACCCAGCAGGATCGAATTCGAAAAGATCAGCGCCTTTATAGGCTCAAGCAGCGAAAAGGTATTGATAACCTCCGGTATCTCATCATAATTGATATCCAGCTGTACCTGAGAGGCGCTGGCAAAGGTCCCGAACTCCGGGTGGGCATGGAAATACATGGGCATATCGGTGTATTTCCCATATGAATGAAGATGATTAAAAAGCATCCTGTAGCGCTCATTGGGCACAGGCACGTTCCTGTTATATATGCGATAGGGATTTATACCCATGCCGGTCAGGGTATAGCCATATTTAAAAAAACTCTTTTGTAAAAAATCATAATACTCCCTGAACCTGCGGTCCGCCTCGGTGATATCACTCACCCGCCCCAGGGAAAGCTCCAGGTTATTGTAGGAGCAGTCAAAGGAGATGGAGTCGCCGTTTTTTACGCTTTCAGCCAGACATATGTGTCCGTCGTCATCGCGCTTTGTGGGCACAATGGCAAACTCCCTCACAAAAGCTTCGGTGACTTCAAAAACAACTCCAAAGTCCACCGCTTCCTTTGCCAGATTTATTATTGGCATCTCTATCTCGATGCCGATGTAGTCCTTTTTATTATTGATGGTGGGGGCAATATACTTGTCGTAAAGTATCGCCTTTAGATCCTCCTCCAGGGCGGCATTGTCTCCCCTTACATACTGCATCCCCTTTTTTACAAAACCATCGGAAAACCTTTCTCTGATCTGCCAGGCATATCTGTTTTGGATATCCAAAAACTTTGACAGCTCAAAAAGAAGAGTCTCATCACATCTTGTCCCAAGCCCAAGGTCTTCGTAAAATCTCCTCATCTCGCCAAGGATATCAATGGCTGCATCGGCGATGGAGGTAGCAGCCCCATTTTTCCCTGCCAGATGCACTGTCTTTAGATCGAACCTGGCTGCATTTTTTGTATTGGCGATAAAATTGATCTGGGTTGCTGCCGAGGCATCCACATCTCTTGTACAGGCCAAAAATACTAAAAGCATCTGTAAAAACTCTACGTCACGCCTGTTCATTCCCGCTTCATCCAGCGGATTAAGATCTATCATCCTGAGTTCCAGATGGCTGGCATGCTTTACTCCATCCTCTCCCGCCACAGTCTTTACCCGTACAGGCAGGTATAGCTCGGCATATGAACGGATCAGTTCATTTTTTACAATGAAATCTATACTGTCTATATAAGAAGTAAGGGAAGAATAATCCAGTATCGGCGTAAAGAGATTCCAATAGCCTATATCAGAACATCGGCTGGAGGCCATTCCA
>JAILEN010000052.1 GCA_024687655.1 Lachnospiraceae bacterium
GCTTATATGGTTAGTGTAAGCTTACTGAATAAGATACAGACTTTACCTGAATTTTACTTAATGGCATGTTTTGTATCCAGCTATCCCGGCACACCCAGCACTGAGGTGACCGAGGAGGCTGCCAAATATGATGAGATAATCTGCGAGTGGGCGCCCAATGAAAAGGTGGCCATGGAAAGCGCCTTCGGTGCCTGCCTTGCGGGAAAGAGGAGCTTTTGCGGACAGAAGCATGTGGGACTCAACGTGGCTGCGGATCCCCTCTATACCATGAGTTATACCGGCGTCAATGCGGGCATGGTCATCGTGGTGGCGGACGATCCCGGCATGCATTCATCCCAGAACGAGCAGGATTCCAGACACCATGCCATCGCTGCCAAGGTTCCTATGTTAGAGCCTGCGGATTCCGAGGAGGCCTATGAGTTTGCAAAGCTGGCCTACGATCTTTCCGAGAAATATGACACCCCCGTCATTTTAAAAATGTGTACCCGTGTGGCACATTCCCAGTCTCTGGTGGAGTGCGGCAAGCGCGAGGTGCCTGAGAAGAAATATGAAAAGAATATAGCAAAGTACGTTATGACACCGGGCAACGCCATACGCCGGCATCCCCTGGTGGAGCAGCGTACTCTGGATCTCATAGAGTTTGCGGAGAGTTCTCCCATCAACAGGATAGAAAAGGGCACCGGTAATGTGGGGATCATCACCTCATCTACCTCCTATCAGTATGTTAAGGAGGTTTTCGGCGACAGCGTATCCGTGCTGAAGCTGGGCATGGTCAATCCCCTTCCCATCCGTCTCATCGAGAATTTTGCTGACACTGTGGATGAGCTTTTCGTAGTGGAGGAGCTGGATCCCATTATCGAGAATCATGTCAGGACTCTGGGGATCAAGGTCAGCGGCAAGGAAAAGCTTTCCCTGCTGGGAGAGTTTTCACAGAATATGGTGGCAGAGGCCTTTGGGCAGG
Organism: Lachnospiraceae bacterium; assembly: GCA_024687655.1. Taxonomy (GTDB): domain Bacteria; phylum Bacillota; class Clostridia; order Lachnospirales; family Lachnospiraceae; genus JAILEN01. Next base: position 962 of record JAILEN010000052.1, read on the forward strand.
AGGTGCCCGAGGGTGTGAGCCTGGATGACGAGATACCGGTACGTCCCCCCATCATGTGTGCAGGTTGCCCTCATCGCGGCATGTTCTATACCTTAAAGAAAAAGGACTGCACAGTGCTGGGAGACATCGGCTGCTACACACTGGGAGCAGCACCGCCCCTTGGTGCCATGGAGATGACCCTTTGCATGGGTGCTTCCATCGGAGCTACACATGGATTTAACAAGGTGCTGGGTGAGGAGTCGTCCCACAAGACGGTTGCGGTCATCGGCGATTCCACCTTCATGCATTCCGGCATGACAGGTCTTGCCAATGTGGCTTACAACCAGTCGGACTCCGTGGTGATCATTTTGGACAATTCCATCACGGGTATGACGGGACACCAGCAGAACCCCACCACAGGCTACAATATCAAGGGTGAGCCTGCAGGAAAGATAGATCTGGTGGCACTGGTCCGTGCTATGGGATTTGAGAGAGTCAGGGTTGTGGATCCCTATGATCTGAAGACCTGTGATGCGGTGATAGGAGAGGAACTGGAGGCCAGCGGACCTTCCGTCATCATTTCACGTCGTCCCTGCGCTCTGCTTAAAAATGTCAAGCTCCACAAGCCGCTTACGGTGGATGAGAGCAAGTGTATCGGCTGCCAGTCCTGCATGAAGGTGGGCTGCCCGGCCATATCCATGAGAGAGGTGGAGGGTAAAAAGAAGGCTCATGTGGATGAGACCCTTTGTGTGGGATGCAATGTCTGCACACAGCTTTGCCCGGTGGATGCATTTGCGGGAGTGGAGAAGTTTGAGCCGATTCCAACAGCTGAATACATATAATGGATCAGAGAAGCTGATTCAGAGAAAAATACAGAGTATTTTTCTCCAGCCCAATAGGGCGTATTATATTTGATCATTGAAATTGCTTACAATTTCAATGATATAAGGAGTAGAATTATGGAAACAAAAAACGTAATGATAGTAGGCGTAGGCGGTCAGGGATCCCTTCTGGCATCCCGCGTTTTAGGCAGACTTTTAATAGATGCGGGTATGGATGTAAAGGTATCCGAGGTTCACGGCATGTCCCAGCGAGGCGGCTCCGTGGTCACCTATGTGAGATACGGTGACAAGGTGTATTCCCCCATAGTGGATCGGGGTGAGGCTGATTTCATAGTGTCCTTCGAATTATTGGAGGCGGCACGCAACCTGCCCTATCTGAAAAAGGAGGGACAGATCGTCACCAATATCCAGCAGATCGATCCCATGCCTGTCATCACAGGTGCGGCACAGTATCCTGATGAGCTGGTGGAAAAGATGCGTGCCAGGGGCGTGAAGGTAGACGCCATGGACTGTCTGTCACTGGCCAGGGAAGCCGGTTCCATCAAGGCCGTCAACATGGTGCTGATGGGACGCCTGTCCCACTATTTCGGACAGCCGGATGAGGCATGGATGAAGGCTCTGGAGGCTACGGTCCCGGAGAAGTTCATCGAGCTTAATAAAAAAGCATTTGCACTGGGGAGGGATTTCAGTTAATGGAAGCCTGCAAAATAGAAAACTTATATGACCTTTCCGCCACTCTGGCTGGAAATTATCTAAAACAGCTCACATATCCATGGGAGGCTCTGGACCATATCAAGGACTGGGTTTTGGAGATCGGTCCAACCCTGGATGAGAGCATATATGAAAAAAGAGGTGACGATATCTGGGTGGCCCGATCCGCAAAGATCTATCCTACTGCGACGCTTATTGGCCCCCTTATTATAGGGGAGGATACCGAGGTGCGTCCCGGAGCCTTTATCAGAGGCAGCGCCATAATCGGTTCAGGCTGCGTTATCGGCAATTCCACCGAGATCAAAAACGACATCATTTTTGATCATGTGCAGGTGCCCCACTACAACTATGTGGGAGACTCCATTTTGGGCACCTACTCTCATATGGGCGCCGGCTCCATCACCAGCAACGTGAAGTCGGACAAGACACCGGTAGTGGTAAAATATGATGGTGAGTGGATAGATACGGGACGCAAAAAGTTTGGTGCCATGCTGGGAGACCACGTGGAGGTGGGCTGCAATACCGTGCTGAATCCCGGAACCGTGGTGGGTCGCAATTCCACCATTTATCCGGTTTCCATGGTACGCGGAGTGATCCCCGCCGATTCCATTTATAAAAACAAATCGGAATTCGAGATTGTGTCGAAGGATACTTCAAAATAGAGATTACAGAAACAGAAGTTGTTGATTGAAGTTCCAACAAGCCGGTTTTACATCCTGAGGGTGGTTAAGGGATTTTATGTTTTGTCATCCTGAGCGTGATGAAGCTTCTGGCTATGACAGAAGCTTGAAGAAGTCATCGGAGATGACTTCAACCATGCGAAGGATCTTATTACTAAAGTTTTCTGCATACATTGCCGATATTAGAATTAGATAACCATCCTTATCGGATGGGGAGTAGGATTCAGGTACAGGGAAGTAGTTCAGGTTTTAGGAGGAAACGTAATATGAGTGGAATATCACAGGTAGGAAGCATTACAGCCACATATGCGGCTACGACAGCAAAGCCGGCTGACAAGACTACAGAAAAGGAAACGACAAAAAAGCCCGCCACAGACTCCTATGAGAAATCGGCAGATACCACCAACGAGAAAAAGGCCACATATTCCATCAACCAGAAGAGTGAGGCCGACAGGGCAGCCATAGTTGAAAAGATGAAGGCTGACCAGCAGCACAATCTGGACAACATGCAGAGCCTCGTTAAAAAGATGTTTGAGGGCCAGGGCAAGTCATACAGCCTGGCATTCGAGGACGACAGCATCTGGAAGTTTTTGGCAGAGGGCAAGTTTGAGGTTGATGCAGCCACCAAGGCCCAGGCTCAGGAGGACATTTCCGAGGACGGCTACTGGGGCGTAAAGCAGACCTCACAGAGACTTTTTGATTTTGCAAGTGCCCTGGCAGGCGATGATCCCGAGAAGATGAAGGAGATGCAAAAGGCCATCGAAAAGGGATATCAGGAAGCCACCGGTGCATGGGGCAGGGATCTGCCTGAGATCTCCAGCCAGACCATGGATGCCACCAACAAGCTTTTCGAGGATTACTACGCATCCAAAAATTCATAAGATTAGGACGTTACTGATCAAATTTCTACTCAGACGGCCAGAGCAAGCATGGCTTTGCTGGTAACTACAAGCAGCACAACAGTGAGACATTGACCAGTCTCTTTGGTGCAGAGGGAATCTACATTGACGTTGACAAGTCATCAGTAACACTTACTCTTGACAACATGGCTGACGGCGCGATCACTATTGGTTCCATCAAGCCTACCGTAACAGGCGCATACAAGTATATCCCTAAGATTGATAAGGTTGAGATGGGTGATGTTGACTATGGTTATGATGCAAATACAGCCTATGAATTCTTCTCATCTGATACAGGCGTAGCTCAGGTATATCCTGCAGGCACTAAGCAGATTCTTGTTGCAAAGGGTGTTGGTAGCGCTAATGTCTATATCAGAAATAAAGAGACCGGTGCTATGGCTACAGTAGCAGTAACAGTTCAGTCCAATGCTGACGCTAACTCCAAGAAGGAGCTTGCAGCTAAGCAGGCAGCAGCTAACAAGGCTATCGTAGCTGGTGAGAAGACAGACGTATCTGAGTTCTCCAAGTTCGCAGCAAGCGTTGTTAAGAACGCTGACGGTGAGGACACTGTTACCATCACAAAGGGTAAGAATGTTAAGAACGCTAAGATCAACACAATTACCATCGGTGA
>JAILEN010000053.1 GCA_024687655.1 Lachnospiraceae bacterium
CCTTATATGCAGGTGGCCTGGTGGGAACCAATGAAAACTTGATCCAAAACTGTGAAGCAGACTGTCCGGCAATGAGTCTGTCAAGCACATATTCGGACTGTTATTTTGCAGGCTTTGTAGGCAAGAACTCATCCTCGGGAACTGTGGAGAATTGCTACGATCTGTCATTTTTAAATGTTACCGATTCAAAGGGCCCTGAGGGAAGCGTTGTTGCGGCTGGTTTTGCAGGCGATAATGAAGGTCGAATTAAAAAGTGTTATTGTGCTACAGCCATAATTGCTAATGGAGAGGCGGCACTGTCATATGGATTTGCTCCAAAGGGTGGATCTGTAACCGCTTGTAAGTATTTAAATAGTGGATCATATCATTTTGTTGATGGTATGCATGATTATAATGCCGTTAAAAACAGAACGTCTGCAAGTGCGTGCTCATATGAGAGCCTTAAGTCTCAGGCGGACAACGTGGAGGTCTTGTCAAGAAATCATCCAAATACAAATGATGCAGGCGGATATCCGTTTAAAACGGTGGTCACAGATGACGAAGGCAGGGCTGTTCATTATGGGGACTGGGTTACTCCCAAGTATTTAGGAATGATTGGCGTGTTTTATTGGGAACATGAAGAAAAGGGATCCAATAATGGCTATCATATTACCTATGTTGGAGTAGATGTAACTGATAATAAAGATGATGTAACCAATGGAAGCACTCTTTGCACGGCGCATGATGATGGTGGAATAATTACAGAGTTTGGCTATGGTTACTATATCAAGGATGACATAGGCACAGTTACAATCAACTCCGGAGAATCTACTGGCATTAGATACAGTGGTTCAAATTATAACACAGATGTTTCTGAGGCACTCAAGACGCAGATGGGCGGATATGATTTCTACCCGTATACTACGCGCTATGCCAATAGTGGTGATTATATTTACCTTGACAATGGAGAGGAACGTTATGGCATATGGTCGTTAAACTATAGTGGCAAACCCGGGAAGTCATATGTTTTTAAGCTCACTCCATTTTTCGCAGATGCCATACGGATTGACATAAGTAATGTGTCTTATGATTATATAGGACCAGAAGCTTCAGAGGACAAAGAGAAGTTCTATAACAAAAAACCTGACTATAGTAAGGATCCCGGAAGCATTGAGAATCCTTTTAGGGTTCGAAGCGTGGATCAGTTCAGATACATTAACTGGAACTATGAGGCCCATAATTGTGATACCCTTGTTTATGGTGTTGAAGGGTCAGAAGGATCCGGAAACTATAAAAAATATCCATTCCTTCAGTATGCTACAACATTAGTAACTGGTAAACAAAAATACAACAAAGCATATGGTATAGATCCATACACGAATTCCAGTGGTCAATCAGTTTATTCCAACAGGGTAAAACAGTATTGGGTTCAGAACCATGATATTAAGGCTCTTTACCATGGGGAGGATAGGGAAAATATTACTCCTATAGCGGGTATGGCCACTTCAACGGAAAATGATTCCGGAAAGAATAAGAATATTTTGTTTGCGTGGTTTGGTGGAGGATACGACGGACAAAGTTACAAGATTCAGAATGTTAATGTCATATCTGAAGCATATACAGTGGGTTTGTTTGGTGTTGTGGCTGGTGCCAATATTAAGAATATCATCCTTTATGCTAATGATACTGAATACGAAGACAGGGCAGTGGTTAAAAGGAAGACTGCGGGGGCCGATGCTGTCAGGGTCACTCCGACTGTAACAGTGGACTTCCAGGATGGACAGGGGGCCTACTGTATAGGTGGACTAGTTGGTATGGCATACGAGTTTACGGATGGATCCTCAAGCAATTCCGTCCGCGAGATAAGAAATTGTGCCATTGCCGGATACAGGGTCATAGATCTCAGTACCAACAGGCAGGCTCCTGGTAACGCTAATGTAGGCGGTTTGATAGGCTTGGCTAATATTGACGTTAAAAACTGTTCTGCAGTTGCAGAGATAGAGATAGGGTGTACTCATAAGAAGACGGAAAAAAAGACCAAGCCCCACACACAGTACGGAAGCTTTGTTAGAGTGGGCGGACTTGCCGGTTCGGCAGGCAGCACAGAGAAGGATATTGAAGTTAAGATAGAAAACTGTTATACGGGAGGAAGTATATCTGTTCTGGGTGATGTGAATGATCCCGATAGCACATTGGGCGAACTGCCTACGGATTACAAGGAAAACGAATCAAAATGGTATAGCAGGGCAAATGTTAATAATATTTATGTGTCTGGTATCATTAGTGGTTCATATGCTCCTAATGTATCTAACTTTAATGACAAGGATGGTGATCAGAAGGATGGTACAGCCAGGATCAATAACTGCTATACATACATTCAGCTTCCAGATCTTTTTGGTACAGTCAGGGCGGTTTCATTGATCGCAAATAAGGGAGACCGATACTGTAGAGCCAGCCAGATAATCATTAGTAATTGTTACTATCTAAGCACAATAAAGGATAATATTGCCCACCCTAAAAGAAATGATCCAAGTACCTGGCCTAAGTATTATTTTGAGCCGGCTAAAAACAGGGTGGATTGGACAACTGCATCTAGCAATATTTTTTCAAGGATATGGGAAAGATTCTTGAATCTTTTTGGTGCTACCAGCGGTAAGCCTCCCACAAAAGAACTGGTAGATGCAATGATTGCAGATCCGTCAGGATATGATGATCACATAGCATTTTATGGGCAGCTTGTAATCAAGGACAATGGAGATGGGACTTATGATGGTACTGATACTGGTTTTTATAGTAAAAATTACTATGATAAATATCCGAATGAGTGGAATGCTATGCTTAATGGCAATCTCACCTGCCTGAAATCTCTGCTCTATGCCGGACACAACCAAAAGGATGAACTTAATGCACCCGAGTCGCTTGATTATGATGCTCTATGCCAGGCGGCTGAGGACCTTAATGTTAGCAGTGAAGTATGGGGATATGTTACTACCATGGATGGTGACAGCCGCATTGATGGCAAGTATACTTTCTCAAGCGAGGCGGCACAGGATGGAAAGAATTATCCATTCCCTACTGTTATCAGGCAGGTAGAGCCTAAGGTAAATGTCCATTATGGAAGGTGGCCTCTTGATGGCTATCATTGGGGCAAGGGCAGAGACACTATGGATCTCTTCGATGATATGCAGGAGTCCGGAGAGTACAGAGGATGGGCTGTTAAGACGTTTTATCTGCATTATAATACGGTTCGAGACACTATAAATGAAGACAGTTTTACCGCCTCAGATAAGGTACAGATCTTATCTGTTGAAACTGATGATGCCAACAAAGTATATAAGGTCAGGATCTTGGCAAAAAAGACGGGTTCTGTCACTATAACCGATTCAGGTCGAAAGGATGACCAGGGTAATATCATTGATCAGGGATCAGGGGCGTTCTTTGTGCTTAATATTACCGCTAAGATCAATGTCACCAGTAATCCGGAGGAACTGACTCTCAATAGAGAGACAGCGCAGGCAGTGACGCTTTCTGCCAAATCAAATAATGGCAGGGATATAACAGAGTATACTCAAGATGGAAGAAGAGTCTGGGGATGGAGCCTGAAGCAGGGAGCCGAGAGCAATGAGGATGCGTTTACTATAAATGAGGACGCAACAGATTATAATAAGTATTACATTACAGGAAATGAAGCTGGTGACCGTTATGTTGAAGTTACTTTTACATACAATTACAATAAGGATCAGGGAGGAAAGAGTTATAGCAGTACATTGTTTATCCCGGCAAGGGTTGTCGGATACATAGGACTTACATCTGACAAGGTATCAGGGGATACCGGAACTACAAAGGTTACGAAGACTTCTTACAGGTATCTTATAGATGAACATACAGGCACTATTGTTTCCGGGATAAATCCGGTATGCCCTGATGGTCCCGAAGCATTCTTGTTTGGATCATTGGGTGATGATGATCTTGGAGGCTTTACGATTGAAAGCATTACAGTAGATGACGGGAACGGATTGCGAGATTCATGGTCAGGAAACAATAATACATATAGTGGTGATCATTTTGATGTAGAGATTAAGAAGGTCACAGAAATGGGTTCATATAACCTGAGACCTGTATATATCCGTTATAAGGGTAGTGACTATCCTCAATATGATCTTTGTGCTGATATCACGATCAAGCTTAAGGATCCCGTAAAGAGCGCATCCACAGAACCCGAAATAGTGGCAAAAACACCTGCTAAATATACCTTTACGATAGAGGACATCATAATTCCGAGATATGCTGTTCATTTTGAGGGTGGAGACAGCGCTTCAGAGGTTATGTACGATATAGGTACCCAGGATAACACTTATGAGCTACCTGGTTGTACTATGACCAAGAAGGGCTATGAATTCGCCGGCACTTGGAAGATAGGAGGTACTGACTATGCACCCGGTAGTACCATTACGCTTAATGAAAGGTATACAACAGTCAGAGCCAACTGGACGCCTATTACATATACTGTAGTGTTTAATGCGAATGGTGGAATGGGTACTATGGCACCCATGCAGTTTGTATACGATGTTGAACAAAACCTTACTCAGAACGCGTTTACATACACGGATATGAAGTTTATGGGATGGAATACATCTGCGGACGGAACTGGGAGAAGCTATGCTGATGGTGCCAGTGTGTCTAACCTGACAGCAAAAGCAAATGGGACAATTATTTTGTATGCTCAGTGGGATTACAAGTTCCGTATAAGGCTTATTAATGGCAATACGACGGTAGTTGACAAGCCACAGTTTAGTAATGCAAGCCGGATTGCTATCGAGAATGAACCTAGATCAGATATTTGGACGCTTGATGGATGGTATACTGAGAAATCTGGAGCTGGAGTAAAGATACTTGAGCATGATGGAACTCTGGTAGCCGGCCTGAGTAATGACTATTTCACCTATGTACACGATGGTAAATTTGCCGGAGTGGCTGATATAGTATTGTACGCGCGCTGGTCGAGGACTGCATATGCTTTGGTGGATGAGCTTAACGATGCCTCTGATGATGGTGTATATCTTATTGTAAATAAATCCGATGAAGGTAGTCAGAGGGTGATGTATACAGAGAATAATGCAATAAGCATCAACTATACTAATCCGGAGAATGTTGGAACTGTTACAGTTGTTGAAGAGTCTGTTTACGATGACACTAACAGCTTGACGCAGGCATATATAGCTGATGTGGAAAGCATTACTACAAATATGCAGTGGAATATAAGGTTCTTGAATGAAGGAGGATTATATCCAATTTTCTCAATACAGAGTAAAAAGAATAGTGAGGATGGTTCAGCTTCTTATCTAAGGTACAACAACGGGAGCTTGTCATTTAGAGTTGCTCCAAACGGAGATCAGGATTCTACTTACTATGGATATAATAACAAACATGTATGGACGTATGGTAAAGTGGGTAGCCAGAAACTTGTCTGTGCATTTTCCATAGAAGGTGATGATATATACTATAATGCTATCTACCTGGATAAAAATGTATGGCGGGCCAATAAGAATACTAATAGTTGTGCTCTCTTCAGAAAACAGACAATATATACCTATTCTTTGGATGAGTGACGGAGTTAATGACTATGCTGAAAAATAGTACTATACAAAAACTAAAATACAGACGTGGCGCATCTCTCTTGATTGCAATGATCGTTTTCCTTGCAGCATCCATGGTCTCTGTTGTGATCATAAGTGCAGCTTTGACTTCATTGAAGACGGTAAATGATGATCGTAAGAAAAAAGAGGAATATCTGGCGGTGAACTCTGCCGCCAGATTGGTTGCCGAGTGTATTTCTTCTTCGGAATGCCATTTATATGAAAAAACAGATAGAACAAAGGTGTTTGGCATTATTGCATACGAATCAGAATATACTGAAACTGATTCCACAGGTACTTTTGGGGAGGTCCTTAAAAAAATGCTTATGGAAGCAGACACAGTGGGACCGCCTGACAGGAAGTATGAAATAAGCTTGCAAAAAATAATGAATGGAGAAGATGAGCTTATTCCCGAGTGCAAAATATATCTTAGAATGGCGCCGAGGAATACAGATTCAGAAGAGGATAATTATAAGATAACCGGAGAAGTATTTGTGGGAGATGGAAGCGGCATTTCGCAGAAAGTGTACCTGACGGCTGTAATGGGAACCCAGCCACAACGAAGTGGCCCGTATATTAATGATGACAATCTGGTGTTGGGGTCAGGTGTAGAAACAATATATTACACAACGACTTATAAATGGGATAATATAAATATCACCACAAAGAAACCATAGAGGCATTATGAAGAAAATATCGTCAAAAAAAGGAGAAACCATAGCGGAGACTCTTATATCGGTTCTGATTGTAACCATGGCTTTGACAATACTTGCAGGGGCTATAGTTTCGGCAGCCCGTATAAACAGTCGTATAAAGAATGAAGAGGTTGCTTTTGCGAAGGAAGAGACTCCTGAAGGGTATATAGATAAAAGTGTAGTTTTTAGCATGACCGGGGTATCCATTCAACCTGTTGATGTAAAGGTGTATTCATCAGGAAATGATACCGGGTACTATTATTATGATAAGAAGTAAGATTGGTAACATAAAAAGAAAGCTTTGTTCCCAAAAGGGAATGTCCATTGGAGAGTTGATGGTAGCAACTCTTATTTTGCTACTTGTGACTGCTGGTGTGACCAGTGGGATGCAGCTGGCATTGGTACAGTATAACAGATCCATGATCCAGTCAGAATCCAAGATACTCTGCTCTACCCTGGAAAGTGTTATTACTAATGAATTGAGTAATACAAATACAGATTCAGTTAAGCTTGGAACATCAGATACTAATATAAAACCACTAGAAGGTTTTTTCTCCAAGTATTATGCAACTGAAGATTTGCCATTAGTTGGATTCTACTCTGTGGAATTGGATCCTGTCACACGAAAATACAAAGATATTGCTGAAGGAACGGTTTATAATCCTGATACATATGGCAAGGTCATGCTGGGGACAATTAATGGTAGAAAATTTGAAGGGAAGCTTATTTTAAGCAGTTCCGCCTACTCATCATTTGACCTCGGAGCCAACGTGAAGGCAACATATGATACATCAAAGAAAGTATTTCACGTAACCTTGAGTATAGCGGATAAAACAAACACAGGAACATATGAGGAAATAATATACGAAGAATTCGATGTTATCCCCTTGAACCAGGTTTAAGCTACGAAGAAGATTTATGATGAAGGATTCGGAAAAACAATTATTAGTGTGAAATTGTTATTGGGAGTGAAACAGAAAACAATCCATTCAGTAAACAGTTTGAATTACGCATTTGATTAGATCATAAGCTCATGAGATACCACATTACTTTCTACGGGCAGGTGCAGGGGGTGGGGTTCCGATACACTGCGAGCCATGCTGCCGAGAGATACCGCCTGACGGGATGGGTGAGAAATGAATATGACGGCTCGGTGACCTGCGAGATACAGGGTGGTGCGGATGAGATCGATGCCTGGTACCACAGTGATATTATTTTGGAATATGGAGAATTGAGAAATGTATGATATTCCGGAAAAAATTCTATACGAGATAAGAAGTATCGGGGACAGGATGTCTATTGACAGGATCATTATGTTTGGCTCCCGTGCACGGGGAGACAATCATGAAAGGAGTGATATAGACTTGGCTTTCAGTGCGAGAAATTCAAAGGAATACTTTGAGATGAAGGATGCACTTGAGAATATCGATACTCTTCTTATGTTTGATCTTGTTGATTTAAACAGCTGTAATATATCTGCTGATATTACAGAAGAGATTAATAAAGATGGGGTGGTTATTTATGAAAAAGTTTGAGCAGGCAAAGCGGCTTCTTAATTCCCTTGACAATTACAGGGATCCTGATGATTTTTCCGATGAAATGATTTCAGCTGTGACAGCAGATTTTGACAGGCTTTTTGAACTTACATGGAAGTTTATCAAGGAGTATATGCAGCATACCTTAATGATCAAAACTGCAGTTACGGGTTCGCCCAGGGATATACTAAAGATTGCTTATAAAGAACGGCTTATAGACGATGAGGATGGATGGATAGAACTTCTAAAGGATCGAAATGATGATACCCATCACTATAATCATGGCGCAGCTGTTTTGTATGTAAGTAGGATAAATGACAGATATATTGATAAGATAAGAAAATGCTTAGATGATTTTAAAGAGCTGATACCTGAAGAGATGCTTCCTGATAACCGACTACCGGAATCGTTTTTTGACAGCTGGAAGGAATCCGGGATGACTATGGATGACTTTATTGAGAAGATCCGAATAGAAAAAGGTTATGCTACAAAGCGGGAAGTGATAGATAATTGGGATTAATGTTATTACCATGAGATACCATATTACTTTCTACGGGCAGGTGCAGGGGGTGGGGTTCCGATACACTGTGAGCCATGCTGCCGAGAGATACCGCCTGAGCGGATGGGTGAGAAATGAATATGACGGCTCGGTGACCTGCGAGATTCAGGGCGAGGCGGATGAGATCGATGCCTGGTATCATTTTATCGACCAGGCGAGATATATAATAATAGACCGCATAGAAAAGCACCAGATCCCGGAAGACCCGGATGAGAGGGGATTTGGAGTTAAGTTTTAGCAAGAAATATGTATAGATATAGTTTATGGAAAACCTGATAGTCAGGTTAAAGAGGAGAGAGGAAAATGGCAAAGGATATCAAGGGAGAGGCGGAGCTTACGTTTTTCGAGGCTACGAGTATCATAGTGGGACACGGAGTGGGATCAGGCATACTTTCGGTCCCTTTTTTGGCGTCCAGAAATTCATGGTGGGACATGATATGGATAATCGCATTGGCATATGCGGTAAACCTCATCATGCATTTCATGATAGCGGAGCTTTCCTATAATAACGATGGTGCCCAGTTCATTGCATGCTTTGAAAAGGAGCTTTTCACAGGCAAGTTTAAAAAGATCGCTACCTGGACGGCCTTTATACTTCTGGCCATGTCGGTGCTGGTGAATGTGGCGGGCTTTATCGCCGGAGCGGCAGCAGTGTTCAACAGCTGGTTTGGTCTGCCCAGTTGGCTGGGTATGCTGATCTACTACATCCTGGCAGCTTTGGTGGTGAATTTCGGTATGAAGCTGGTGGGCATTTGTGAAAAGATCTCGGTCTTTTCCATGATCGGAGTCATCGGCATCCTGCTGATCGCCACCCTGGTATCCGATATGTCACCTCTGCCCAATCACTTTGTGGCATCTACCAATCTTCTGGCACTTTACAGTATGGTGGCATTTTCGCTTTCAGCCGTCATGTCGGTGCCTCAGGTGGTAAAGGGCCTGCGGGGCAACACCGGGCGCATCCGCGCATCCATTGCGGCAGGTACCGGTATCAATGTGGGACTCATCCTGCTCATCACCTTTATGACACTTTTAGGAGCAGGCACGGGAATCACGGAAAATGGAGCCCTGGTGGATCTGGCTGACCATCTTGGAGGCTGGGTTGCCATCATAGGCTATGTCTTCTCACTTCTGGCACTTTCCACATCATTCTGGGCCAACACCCTTAATCTCAGAGATATAGTCCATGAGCAGACGAAATGGAGTATCCGCGTTAGTTACCTTTTGGCAACAGTGCCGTGCCTGCTTTTGGCACTCATCGGAGTGGAGACCTTTGTGGGCTTTACCAGACTAGCCTCTGTCATCCAGGTGCTTACAGGTATCGGTATCATCATATCATATAACAGATCCAGAAAAAGGGAGGGGAGCGCACCTATCTGCGGAGTCTTTGGAACTCTGCCATTCCAGATAATCGTCGTACTAAGCTCCCTCATAGCGACCATCGGAGCTGTGGTCAAGGTTATGTGACATTATAGTTCTGATAGGGGGAGAGATATCAGATGCTTAATAATATAACGATCATTGAAAGGGATCCATCTGTAGTTGAGACACTATTGCATATTTCCTTTGATACGGCAGCGCTGTTTTTCGGGCTGGTGCTGCTGTTGCTTATGCTGTTTTTGGGATACAGGCAGACGAATGCCCGTTATCAGAGAGTTGTCTTAAGTGTTCTGGCAGGGGATGTTGTCAGCATAGCAGATTACCTGTTCAGACATTCCCCCGGCATTGAGGTGCCCATTGAGATCAGCTTTTTTGTACTGATCCTGGTTTTTGTTGTAAATATCATCCTCTCGTTTTATATCCTGGAATATATCGAGAGCTTCTTCAAGTTTGACTTTTTCAAGTTTAACACTGTTAATCTGGTGATCCTCTACCTCAGTATGATCATCTCCGCTGTATATTATTTCTACGGGATATTCATGCTCCGGGGGCCTGCCGGCGTCATCGCATTTAGGGAGATAGACAAGCTGGTCATCGCATATCTTGTGGAGATTTATTTCCTGGGAAGCTGTATAGTGCTTTTGGTGAGGCATGGACAGGTGCTTTCAAAACGTGCCAGATTTATAGCCATTTTTTCCTTTGCAGTAGTCATCGGTGGTATAGTGGCGGAGCTTTTGAATCCCACGGGGATCATGCTCAATTACTTCGGCGCCGTTATGGGGATATACATTTTCTACATAGGAGTGGAGATCCCGGATTACAAAAAACTGGAGGCGAGTCTCAGGGAACTGGAACGGGCCAAGGAACAGGCGGATGCTGCCAATCTTGCAAAAAGTGAGTTTCTGGCCAGCATGTCCCATGAGATCAGGACACCCATCAACGCAGTGCTGGGAATGAATGAGATGATACTTCGTTCCGCAGACGACGAAACTGTCCTGGAATACTCCCACAACATCGCATCTGCCGGCAATACCCTTATGAGCCTCATCAACAGCATCCTGGATTTTTCCAAGATAGAGGACGGCAAAATGGAACTGGTGCCGGTGAAATATTACACCGCGGCATTTATTAATGATCTGGTCATGTCTATTGAAAGCAGGGTCAAAAGTAAGGGCCTGAAGCTGATTGTCGATGTGGACAGAAATCTGCCCACGTCCCTTTACGGAGATGATGTGAGGCTCTCACAGGTCATCATGAACCTGCTGACCAATGCGGTAAAATACACCGAAAAGGGTGAGATCACCCTGAGCATAAAGCGAGGAAATACCTTGGATCACAATGTGGAGCTTCTGATCTGCGTGGCTGATACCGGTATAGGTATAAAGGATGAGGACAGGGACAGGCTCTTTATCTCATTTGAGAGACTGGACGAGACCAGGAACCGCCACATCGAGGGTACGGGTCTGGGTATGTCCATCATAGTCCGGCTGCTGGAGCTCATGGGCAGTTCTCTTGAAATAGAGAGCACCTACGGAGTCGGCTCGAAGTTTTCATTTACTGTGGAGCAGGGCATTGCCAATGATGAGCCCATGGGAGACCATTCCTCACGGGCCAACAAGAGAGTGGAGAAAAAGGTGTCCGACAAGATGTTTGCCGCACCCAACGCCAGGATCCTTGTGGTGGACGACAACGAGATGAACATAAAGGTGGCCGAGGGGATGCTGCAGATGTGCGGTATCACTCCGGATAAGGCATTTTCCGGCAAGGATGCCATAGAGTTGATGTGTCAGAACACTTACGATGTGGTGCTTTTGGATCATATGATGCCTGAGATGGATGGTATAGAGACCCTTAAGATAATGATGGAGGAGGACCTCATCCCTGAGGGCACCGTTATGATAGCACTCACAGCCAATGCCGTGGTGGGAGCAAAGCAGATGTATCTGTCCGAGGGCTTTGACGACTATCTCACCAAGCCCATTATCATCGATGACCTGACTGAGATGCTAAAGCTCCATTTGCCCGGATCTGTTTATGAGAGGTAAAATAATGATATTTTTGATCATAGCACTGGTAATAATTCTTTTGTTTATTGCAGTATGTTCCTGGATAACCTGGTTCATGTTCAAGGTCACCTACAGGCGCATGTCGGTGGACAATGAGGATAATCTGCTGTATCTATATGATGAAAAAACGAGGGCAGCTTACCCCCGCAGACAAATAAGCTTTCCCTCCGGCGGTGAAACCCTGGCAGGGTATATCTACGGAGAAGAAAATGACAAGGCTCTGGCTGTTTTTTCCCACGGGATATTTTCCGGGCCGGATGAGTACCTGCCCATCATCACCTATATGATAGACCACGGATATCGTGTCTTTGCTTATGATTATACCGCCTACAACAACAGCACGGGCCAAAGCGCCCACGGCCTGCCCCAGTCAGCCCTGGATCTGCATGCGGCCCTGACCTATATCGAGAGTGATCCCGAGCTGTCCAAAATGAAGAAGGTCACCTTCGGCCACAGTTGGGGAGGCTTTGCTTCGGTTGCTGTTTTAAACTTTGACCATGATGTGGCAGCAGCCTGCGCCATGTCCGGATTCAACGATGGTCATACTGTCTCCATGGAGGCTTCCGTGGGGATGATGGGTCCATTTTTAGGGAATATTTTATCACCCTTTATCAGTGTGCTGGACAGGATCCGTTTTGGCAGATATGCCACTATTAATGCAGTGGACGGGATCAATAAGTCCGGCATCCCGGTGCTCATCACCCACGCCGACAGGGACGAGGTTATCACCTATGATAATGCATCCATCATCTGTCACAGGGCTGAGATAACCAATCCCAATGTGGAGTATGTGACCATTACCGAGGAGCCCAGGAACAACCACAACGATTTCTTTTTGACCTGCGAGTCGGCGGCGGCTACCCAGGAGTTTCGCAGGGGCTATGCCGAGATAGAAAAAAAGTACGGCAAGGGCATGCCTGTGGAGGTTCCCAGACAGATCAGACACGAGTATTATAGCAAGGCAGATAAGGAACTTTGCAACCGGCCCAGTATAGAGTATTTTGAGACGGTGTGCGGATTTTTTGACAGAGCGTTGGAGAAATGATATCATTTACTGCAATGACAAATATCGTACGAAAGCCCCAAAGGGGCAGATAAATATGTGAGGAGGATATCATCATGTGGAGAGAAAGAAAGAGGCTGTGGTGCGGACTGCCCTGGACATTTACGGTATACAGCTTTGATGAGGAGAGATTTTTCATTGATTCCGGATTTCTTACCAAGAAGCAGGACGAGATCAGACTTTATCGTATGCAGGATCTTTCGGTGACCAGGACTCTTTTACAGAGGATATTCGGACTGGGTACCATTCATGTCAGCAGTACGGACAAGACCAAGGGCAATTTTGACATCATAAATATCAGGCATGTTTTGGATGTGAAGGAAGCCCTGTCTAAAAACATCGAGGCTGAGCGAGTGAAGAAGCGCGTCGGCGTCCGGGAGTACAGCATGGACGACGGCGAGGATGATCTTTAAAAAGGAGGGAGAGCAGTATGCCTTATATCAATCCGAAGCTTACAATACCTGTAAGCGATGAGAAAAAGGAAGCTATCAAGACCAGACTGGGTCAGGCGGTATCGATACTCAGCAAGCCCGAGAGCTTTTTGATGGTGGATATCGAGGATGACCATGACATCTGGTTTGCAGGAGAAAAGGTGGAGAAAGGTGCCTATGTGGCTGTGGAGATCTACGGCAATGCATCCTCCGATGCCTACAACCGTATGACTGCCGAGATATGCAAGATCCTGGGGGAGGAGCTGGATATTCCTGCCGACAGGGTATATGTGAAGTATCATGGTGTCAATGACTGGGGATGGAACGGAAGAAACTTTTAAGTAAATGAAAAGCCCTGCCGAGTGTGATTCGGCAGGGCTTATTTTTTATTCAGCAGGAGGGGCCTCTTCAACAGGAATCTCCTCAACAGCAGGTGTTTCCTCTATCGGAAGCTCAGCCTCAGCCGGGATCTCCTCGGGGATGGGTATCTCCACATCAGCGGGTATTTCAATATCGGCAGATATCTCCTCAACCGGGATCTCATCTACAGCGGGTGTTTCCTCTATCGGAAGCTCAGCCTCAGCCGGGATCTCCTCGGGGATGGGTATCTCCACATCAGCGGGCATCTCTATATCAGCGGGAACCTCCTCCATCGGTGTCTCCACATCAGCAGGAGCCTCCTCAACCGGCATCTCAATATCAGCAGGAACTTCCTCAACCGGGATCTCATCTACAGCGGGAGCCTCCTCCATGGGAATCTCCTCCTCCATCGGTATCTCAGGGATGGCGTCCTGGGCAGCAGGTATATCCTCCTCGATCTCCGGGATCAGCTCGTCGATCTCGGGAACGTCCTCATCTATCTCGGGCACATCTTCGATGGTCAGATCATCCTCACCGGCAGCCTCGAAACCGCCATAGGCCTTGAGCTGATCGTTGATGATCATATCCACATATCTGCCTGCCTGCTCCATCAGCTCGGGATCCCCGTCCACCACCTTGACGCAGGCCATTTTATAAAGCTCCTCGCGGCTGTCGTACAGCTGACGCAGTTTTTCGTATTTTTCCGTTTCCTTTTGAAATACGCTTTCAAGTAAACCATACTTTCCCATAGTAAAAACCTCCCTTAAAAGATCCTTCGCGGTTCCCGGGATAAAACCCTTTGGATGACACGGGAACACTTAGGACTACATATGAATATTATACACATATTTTGGCCATTTTTAAACAAGAAATAAAAATTACTTTGATTGACATTGGCCCTATAAACTGATATGATTCTTCTATCTGTGGAGCATTAGCTCAGCTGGGAGAGCATTTGCTTGACGTGTAAAAGGTCACTGGTTCGAGCCCAGTATGCTCCACTTCTTACCCGCCTGTTTGTTTAGACAGGCGGTTTTTTGAAAGAGACTGCAGATTTCTGAGTCCGAAGGGGGAGATATATGATCATAAGAGATTTCAAAACGGCATCCGCTGAGGAGGCCATCATCAACTTACCCGCAGAATATCACAGTGCATTTAAAAAGAAGGAGCTCTCAGGGGCAGTGGCATATTTTGCCGGCAAGCCCGTGGGTACCGTTGCATGGAAAAAAGCAGACGATGCAGCAGGAGAGCTTTTAAGCCTCTATGTTGCACCGGAGGCCAGGAGACTGGGCATAGGTACAGGGCTTTTGGGCTATTCGGTCATTGAGATGCAAAAGGCGGGACTGAAGGAGATCAAATTTAAATACAGCGATTACGGGGACCGTACCTCCCTGACCCCGTTTTTCAATGACAGCGGTTTTGAGACCGACGTCGATGAGATGCCCCTGGGCAGGATGAAGCTTTCCGATATCAGGACAGCTGCAAAAAAGAAGGGCATAGACAAGGCCCGGGACGAGGGAGACTGTATTTTCGATCTGGACGGCAAGGTCAAGGCAGCGGCCAGAAATGCCCTTTCACAGGTATGCGGCGTGGATCTGGATATATACGACAGACAGTGGCCAGGCACCTATGTGCTCATGGATGGCAATAATGTTAAGACGGCTGCATTTTTGCGGGAGGAGGATGATAACCTCATCAGCCTGGACTATCTTTTAAACTCCGGTTCACCCGAGAACCTGGCCAGCCTCATTGAAAAGATACTGAACCGTATCAGCGAGCATTATTCCGACGATACCGAGGTGGAGATGCTTTTGGCTACGGGAAGCGGCGCCAAGTTATATGAGGCAATGTTCGGAAAGACGCATGCCACCTACAGGATGGCATCCTGCCGACAGCCCTTTGATCTGTATTAATAGGGGGGAGAAAAATGTCAGATTTAGATTTCATGCAAAAATCACAAAAGCAGTTGGACAGGAAAAGATCCATCACCAGAACTCTGGATATGGACAAAATGAACGAGCTTTATATGAATGACGGACAGCCTCAGTTTGTGGAGAATAATTTCCTGGACAAGACACAGATTCAGCACGATGCTATCGGCCTGGGGGCCAAAAAGACCTGGAAGCCCAGTGAAGAACAAAAGGCTAAAAACGAAAAGATCGACAAGGCTCATCAGCTGACCAAGCTGGCAACCGCAGATACGGAGATGATCCAAAAGATAACCGCTGAATCAGCCAAGTGGAAGATAGATGGTGATGATGCCTTCAGATTTCTTATGTCTACCACCTTTGATGCCCGTATGCTTACCAGTGCCAATATCCGGGCCAACTTTGGTGATTATATGCGCATAGTCCGTTGCTATGAGAGAGTACGGGAATTCAATACCATGGGTGACATGATGGGCTTCACCCAGCGTTTTGCCCAGATCAAGGATGATGCGGAACTTTTCTACAATCGTATGATCGCATATATTGAGGCAAACCGCGTGGACATAAAAGGTAATATCCTGGCTGATAATGTAGAGGCTTCCACCTTTGAGATAGATCATGAGAGCATTCGCAAGGGGACCGTTATGAGAGGTAATCCGGTGGATGATTATCAGGGTGACCTTTCAAAGATCGATACGGACAAGGTACAGAAGATCCTTGAAACAGAGGAAGTTGATAAGGAGTTTATATGGGAGGATATGAAGGCAGTCGCCAAGGAGGAACTCAGAGGGACCTTCAGTCTTAACCAGGGTTACAGATATGATGGTTACAAGAAATTTGAGTATATGGGCAACGAACAGGGCAAAGGTTTCTTGAGGTTCAAGGATTACGATACTGCCGAGTCCAGGATCAATGAGATCGTTGATATGCGGGTGCAGCTTCGTTTCCTTAGGACTGCCCAGACTCCGGGGACCTTAATAAATGCTCAGATGACATATATGGGTAACGCAGCGCACAAGCAGGAGATGCTCAAGGCAATGGCCAGAGAGGAGCTGGAGCTTACCGCCAGACTGGTGCTGGCCGAGGCCGAGGCCAGATATGCCTTTATACTTGACTGCAGTAATGCGGATCCCGAAGAGGTGGAGGCGTTGAAAAAAGAGGTGGAAGATGCCTGGCAGGATTACAGAAAGATCCAGATCCGTATGGCAAAGGAGTCCATGCCCCTTACCGCAAAGGGTATCGGTAACTCCACCATGACCAGGGGTGAGGCTATTTCCTCCGATTCCGATGCAGCGAATATGGCTTTCAAAAAGAGGGTTTCAGATGCCGGGGCAGCGTTGGATGCAAACATACCATTGCTTAAGACGGTTAGGGATCTGGCGTCCATCTATTCGGGTGAGACCCATTATACCATCGGATGTGATACGGAGGCATCTGTCCTTCGCGATCTCAAGGCAGCCATAAAGGCGGCGTCAGATGGCGGATACGCGAATGATCCTAATCTTCAGGCGCTCCAAAAGGAGATAGCGGGACTGGATAAGTCTTACATCATCAGCTTTGACCTGATCCCTGATGAGCTGAAGATGGATTTCTCAGGAAAAACCCTTAAGGAGGTCAGCGGGGACAAGTCGGACCCAGGCAGCACCAGAAATGCATTTATGAACAACGACCTGATGAGGGAGTGGATAGATGTAAAGGATATGCCCATCTTCCCTCATGAGCCTACTATAAACGACCTGCGCCAGGGCAAGATATCCAACTGCTACATGCTGGCAGCTACCACCAGCCTGATCCAGCACGATCCTCAGGCTATTAAGAACATCATTCATGATAACGGTGACGGTACAGCCACTGTTCGTCTGTACAAGGAGATAGGCAAGCCCGTATTCATTCGTGTGGACAAGGTGGTGCCCAGGCTCAAGACCGGTGGAGCCATCATGTCTTCAGGCCCCCTGTGGATGCAGCTTATCGAGATGGCGGCAGCCCATGTGGGTATGTTTAAAAAGGGTATCTCAAAGGGCAAGCAGATAGACAAATCGGGTATCGGTACACTGTGGTACGGTACAGGTGCATACTGGTTTGCTATGCTTACAGGTTCCTTTGACCACACTACTGTGGCTGAGGGCGGACCACACGGACCGGAGTTCCCTGCGGAGGGTGTAGGGGACAAAGAGGCGCTCTTTAAGTCCATCCGTGATGCCAAAAAGCAGGGCTTTATCTATCATCTGGGTACCAAGGGCTCCACATCCGCAGGTCTCAACAGCGGCCATGCATATACGGTGCTGGGTGCCAAGGAGGTAGACGGAGTGAAGTATGTGACACTTCGTAACCCTTATGCCAACATGTCCTACCAGAGAGATGAAAAGGGTGATGAGACCATGAGCAGCACCTACTTTTCATCCGTTGCGGACAGCACCTGCGGACAGTTTGACATACCCCTTGACGAGCTTCTTGACAACATTGAGTCCATTACCAGGACAAATGTGAACACCGATAGGTTTATGGCAGCCGAAAAAGATATTTTCATTCCCGAAAACGGCAAGCAGTATAATGTGGTAAAAGCGGGACCTGATGCAGATGATCTTGATCTTACCATTGCCCAGCTTACCACCATAGCCCTAAATGACGGCTATGTTCCCGGCCTGGAGCCAAAAGAGATTGAATTCCTGGACGAGGATGAGCTGGAGGATGACAGCACTGAGGACGAGCTCACTGAGGAGGTCAAGGAGGAGGTCAAAGAGGAAGTCATCGACATAGAGGATACCGAGGTCGTGGAAAAGGACAAGAACAAGACGGATGTGGGCACCGGAAATGATGCAAAGTAAGGAAAAAGCGGCGCTTTTTTCAAAATAAATATGTGAGGAGAGAGGAACACATGACAGTATCACAGATCGGAATAATCATAGCCATCCTGGCCTATCTGGTGGGGATGCTGCTGGTGGGCTTTGTAAGCTCCAAAAACACCAATGATGTAAAGGACTTTTATCTGGGAGGCAGGAAGCTGGGACCCTTTGTCACCGCCATGAGTGCGGAGGCATCGGATATGAGCTCCTACCTTCTGATGGGAGTGCCGGGACTGGCTTATCTTACGGGTATTGCGGATGCAGGATGGACTGCGGCGGGACTTATTGTGGGCACCTATCTAAACTGGCTCTTTACCGCCAAGAGGCTGCGCAACTATACCGACAGCCTGGATGCCATTACCATTCCCGATTATTTCAAAAAGAGGTTTCAGGACAGCTCCAATGTGATCCTTTGCATAGGGGCCATCTTTATCCTGGTATTCTTCGTACCCTATACCGCATCGGGATTCTCAGCCTGCGGCAAGCTGTTTTCGTCCCTTTTCGGGGTCAACTACCAGCTGGCCATGATCACTTCGGCGGTGATCATAATAGGCTACACCACCACCGGCGGTTTCCTTGCGGCTTCAAAGACCGACTTTATCCAGTCCATAGTGATGACTGTCGCTTTGATATTTGTGCTGTGCTATGGGGTTACCTCAGCGGGAGGCCTTACTAATGTGATAGAAAATGCCAGGGCTCTTCCCGGTTACTGGGACATCAATGCTACCTATGACAATGCTGCCAATGCAGCGGTACCCTACGGCATCTTCAACAAGGTGACCATGTTCTGCTGGGGTCTGGGATACTTCGGTATGCCTCACATCCTGCTTAGGTTCATGGCTATCAGAGATGCGGGAGAGCTGAAGCTTTCCAGGAGGATCGCTTCCGTATGGGTTCTGTTTTCACTTGGGATAGCAGTATTCCTGGGTGTGGTGGGACGTGCCATGTCACAGACGGGCGTACTTAAAAGCCTGGTGGATGAGTCTGATCCCTCCAGTGCCTCCACAGCCGAGACACTTGTGGTGGTGCTTGCGGACAAGATCAGTCAGCATGGCCTGTTTTTTGCCATCCTTGCGGGACTGGTGCTGGCAGGCATTTTAGCCTCCACCATGTCCACGGCGGATTCACAGCTTATCGCAGCTTCATCCTCGGTTTCCGAAAACATCATCCAGGAGACCTTTGGAGTAAAGCTTTCCGAGACAGCTGCCATGATCACGGCCAGAGCCACTCTCATAGCCGTGGCAGTGCTTGGCATAATCATAGCCTGGAACCCCAACAGTTCCATCTTTGGTATCGTATCATTTGCCTGGGCGGGCTTCGGCGCCGTCTTCGGACCCATCATGATCCTGTCTCTGTACTGGAAGCGTACCAACAAGTACGGTGCCATGGCGGGGATGATATCCGGCGGGCTTATGGTATTTATCTGGAAGTATCTGGTACGGCCCATGGGCGGCGTGTGGGATCTGTATGAGCTGGCTCCCGCATTTTTGGTAGCCATCATTGTCATCGTCATCGTAAGCCTTTTGACCACTCCTCCGGAGCAGGAGATAGTCGACAGGTTCGAGCAGGTATCAAAGCAATAAAAATAAACCGGATCCCCAAGTTCAGGGATCCGGTTTTTCTTCACTTAAAGTATAGATCCTCTTGTCTTTTTTCATAGCCTTACCATTATAGCAAAGACAAAAAAATCTTCAATCAAATCTTTTTTATGGACAGTATCGTCGCGGTTCTGGTAAAATATATGGCAAATGTAGTCCGCACAGTAAAGGAGGCAGGGTATGATCAAAATGAAAAGAATAGCAGCTGTTGTTTTATCAGCATTCATGCTGGTATCGGGGGTGGGTTCGCAGGCATATGCAGCAGGAAATGCTACCCGGGCGGCCATTAGAACGGTAAGTACTACAGCCATAAAGTCCGCAAAAAAGAGCACTGCGCTGTCAACATACTGGGCAGCAGATTCCAAGCCGGCAAAACAACTCAGGAGTTATGTAAAAAAGGTTACGGATAAGAATAACGAGGAGTACTATATTCCCAAGAAGGATCGTATAGCTGTATTTGATATGGATGGTACCCTGACCTGTGAGACCTATTTTACCTATTATGACACTATGATGTTTATCGAGTATTGCCTGAAGGATCATCCCGACAGGGTTTCTGATGCGCTTAAAAAAGAAGCGGCTTCCATCAAGCCCGGTTATACCGCAGGTGAGGAGCTTGCGCGCAATTTTGCCAAGGCTTATGCGGGGATGACGGTGGACGAGCTCTATGATTATGCAGTGGAATTCGGAAAGAAAAAGACTGAAAGCTTTGCAAACATGCGTTATATAGATGGTTTTTATCTGCCAATGGTGGAGCTGGTAAAATATCTTTATGACAATGGATTTACTATTTATGTGGTGAGCGGCACAGAGCGTACCACGACCAGGGCCATCGTTGCAAATTCACCTATAAAGAAGTATGTCAGCCCCAACCACATTATCGGTACCGAGTTGGAGGTAAAGGTGAAGGGCAATGAGAAGACTTCATCGAACATGGACTATAAATATGCCGATGGGGATGAGCTGGTGTTTACCGGAGGCTTTGTGCAAAAGAACCTGAATGCAAACAAATCCATCTGGATCGAAAGAGAGATCGGTCAGCGTCCTGTACTTGCATTTGGCAACAGCGGCAGTGATACCAGCATGATGAATTATGCACTGGATGAGAGAAACCCTTATCACGCCCAGGCGTATATGATCGTGGCCGATGATTCAAAAAGGGAGTGGGGCAGCGCCAACTGGACGGAAAAATCAGCTGAGTACAAGGCTATGGGATATATTCCCGTTTCCATGAAAAATGATTTCTCACAGATTTACAAGAAGAAAATAAAAAAAGCAGCTACACAGTATACAGAATAAATATTGTCGATATTTCCTGTATTTCAGGGGTGGTTTATCCGCCCCTGATTTTTTTGTGATTTCAGATGGACATTTTTTTGCCCGTGTTCTGTCAATATGTGTTAAAATGTGACTGTATTTTGTGTAAGACTGTTTTGATATATTGTATTGAGGAAATATTATGTCTGAGAATGTTAAAGAACGCCTGATGCGGGTGATCATCCTGCTGGTCGGCTTAACGGTAGCGCATTTTGGTGTTACACTGTTTTTGCTTTCCGAGCTGGGGTCGGATCCGTTTAATGTGTTCATACAGGGACTGTTCAGAACCGGTTCAGGAGTTCTGCCGATTTTGACACATGGCCGTGTGCATATAGCTATAAGCCTGATCATCATGGTGATACTTATCTTTGTAGATAAGACTTATGTCAAAATCGGGACGATCCTTTGCATGATCTGTGGTGGCCCCATAATAGACTTTTTTTCGATGGTTTTATCTCCGTTATCCATCAGTGAACGCAGTATGGTTGTTCGACTGCCCATCCTTGCTGCCGGATGCGTGATCCTGGCATATGGGATGACCATAGTGATAAAATCAGATGCCGGGACAGGCCCAAACGATCTTGTTGCAGTTGTTATCAGTGATAAACTGGGGCGCAGATTCAGTATTGTCAGGATAATCGTAGATTTCAGTTTCGTGATCATCGGCTGGGCCCTTGGAGGGACGGTTGGTATCGGAACCATTATCTGCGCCTTCCTTGTCGGACCCGTTGCCGGAGTTTTCCTTCCGGTCAACGAAAAACTCATAGGACGCATATTAAGAAAATGTCAATGACTTCATCCGGCAGGGTAAGAATCTTATGGATCAGGTGATGCAACCCAGGAAAATCATGGCGGTATTTTAGCCTTTATTGTATTGTGTACTAGGCAATAAGTGGTTATACCCGCTTATCGCAAAAGGGGAATATGATGACGAGTGCTTAAAACGAAAAACCACCGGCTTCTAAAGCTGGTGGTTTTTATCTGTAGTAAGCTCTGCTTTTCAGTTCACAGTATTCACTGTACTCTTTCCAAGCCTCAGCTAAGATGTCCTTAATCCTCATAGTGATCTCTCCTTAACTCGTTAATAAAATCTCTGATAAATGACATGGCTTATACCTCCTTATTATGCGTCAAGGCCTAATGTCTGCATCATGCAGTAGTGACTGTACTCATTCCAACTCTTCTTGATTGCTGCTGTAATACTCATTTTGTTTTCCTCCTTTCTTCTTGGTATGGCTACATGATACACCCTGAAATGGTAATATGCTTGCCAACGTCAAATTTTAAGTAGCCAAATCTTGCAAATAATAGTTCTGTTTTGCGAATTTTTCGCAAGAATGTGATGCTGCTATAGTCAAATCTTTATTCTGCACATCTGCCCTCTGAAACTATAGTTATATGCACAAGGGAGGGAGGTTGGGTAGGCATTAATAATGGCTTTATAAGGGCAAAAATGGTAAAATGAAAAAACATAAACATAAGTGGTTATCTCGTGATGATAAATGGAAGAGAAGCAGGTTTTAAGAGTTGAAAAGGGATGTATACTATTGGCAGCGGCCAACATTTTTATATTCCTATATATGTTTGTTACAGGCAGAGCCGGGGACGCAGAGTTCATGGCGGTCCAATTTGTAAGAAAGGAGACCTGGATGAGTGGATTAAAGGATAAAAACGGGCTGACAGAAGAAGAGTATTTAAAGACGTATGATGCGGATGCATGGAAGAAGCCGTCCTTAACGGCGGATATCTGTATTATTTCCAAAAAGGGTGATGATGAGAGGATCCTTCTGATACGACGAGGCAACCATCCATGCCTTGGCAAATGGGCGCTTCCCGGTGGGTTTTCTGAAGAGGGAGAACGGATAGAGGAAACGGCTGCAAGGGAGTTGCTGGAGGAAACGGGGATAGAACTGCCGGCAGATGAACTGGCGCTTGTGGGCATATACAGTAAGCCCGGCAGAGACCCGAGGGGCTGGACTGTATCGGCGGCATATCTGGCTGTAGTGGATCCTGATAGAGTCAAACCGGTTGCTGCGGATGATGCGGCCGATGCCGGATGGTTTAGCATTATCAAAAAAGACGGAAGTGTTAAATTGAGGAAAGAGGATATCGAGCTTGGCCTTGATGATCTGGCCTTTGACCACAATGATATAATGGGGGATGCTCTGAAGAAGACAGGCATAGGGAAGAATTAATATTAGGAGAATTAGTACTGATGGATATTTGGGAAACCTTATACGAAAAAGCAAAGGAGCAATATCATCCCGAGGATGTGTCTCCGTTTGTATACGCCCATCACGTGGTATGTGCGCTGGAGGCTGAAAACGGAGATATCTATGCGGGGTTTTGTATTGAAAGCTGCAGTGGAGTGATGAACCTTTGCGCTGAGCGGGTGGCGGCTCTGAATATGTATGTTAACAGCGGTCAGACCGTAATAAAAAGACTGATCGCGTTTCGCGAGTGTGCACCTGATGGCGGTGGTAGCGGCATGCCATGTGGAGCCTGTCGGGAATTTCTGTATCAATTGGATGAGCATAATGAAGATATGGAGATCATGGTCGATTATGAGAAAAGAGAGACTATCACATTAAAAGAATTAATGCCAAATTGGTGGGGAAAAGAACGTTACAGGGAGCAATGATTATGGAGATAAAAAAGAAAAAGCCGATGGATATGAGTGATCACGAGCTTTTGGCAGAGCTGGTGGAGCAGGGAAGGCAGGAGGCTCTGGTTAGAAATGTTGGGATAGTGATAAGGGTTGCCATTTTGATCGCAATAATTATCATTGCTGCTATAATTGTTCCAAAGATAATTGACGCATACCATCAGATACAACAGGTGGCATCTGAGATAGAGGGGATGGTTGCTGACATGAAGACCAGGATCGATACCGTGACGGATGCCGGAAATAATGTCATAACAGATCTTCAGGACAGCGTGGACAAGTTTACTGAAATGGTGAACAGTTTTAATCCCATGAACCTTTTTAACCGTAGGAGCTGATGTATGAAGAAATGGATGTTTAACCTTAGGAGGAAAGTGGGATGAGACGCAGGGAAAGAGAAATTGTGGATCCGGCTGTGATCGATGAGTTGATCAAAAGTTGTGTGTATCTTCACCTGGGATTGGTGGATGATGGTATGCCCTATGTGATCCCTATGAATTACGGGGTTGAAAAGGACGAAAAAGACGGGCATTATATTATATATCTTCATAGTGCAAACGAAGGGCGAAAACTCGACATAATTAGGAAAAATGCGAAAGTCTGCTTTACTATGGAGAAAAATGCCGTGCCCTTTGATGGAAAGGTGGCATGCCAATATGGGATGACATACGAATGCATCATGGGAACAGGGAAGGCACGCATAATTGATGATCCCAGGGAGAAAATGCGGGCGATGACAGTCCTGATGGAAACACAGACCGACAGGAAGGACTTTATATTTGACGATCGCATGCTTACGATAGTTACTGCTATCCGGATCGATGTGGAGACAATTTCAGCAAAGAAAAGGCCGTTGCCCGGCACAACATAAGAAAGGATTTACCGAATGGGATTTAAGAAGGATGATCTGACGAAAGAGAAAATATTGGAACATCTGAAAAATATAATAGGTATTTTGGTTGAATATCTGAAAGGCACCGCAATTGATAGTATTATTATTATCGTTGTCAATTTGATCTTTATGCTTATCATGAGGATGCCATACAGTGTTTTAATATCTATTGTTGCAGGTGTCACGAATTTTATCCCTAGCTTTGGCCCTGTTCTAGGCGCTTTGTTTGGAGGAGTGATATTATTCTTTGATGATCCGAAATCGGCAATGTGGTTTTTGATCTTTACTGTGGTATTGCAGGTTGTGGACGGCTTTTTTATCAAACCCAAGATATTCGGAAAGAGTTTTGAAATATCAGGCTTTGTAATGTTGATCGTAATGCTGATCGGAGGCGGATTATTTGGCGTTGTGGGGTTGATCATCTGCGTTCCCGTTGCAGCTATTGTAAACTATATAATTAAAAACGTGTATAGATCTCAGAAATGATATAAGTGATTCCGGTAAGAATAATGGTTATCACTGCAATAAAAGGGGAGTGAAATGAAAGTATACAAAGGGAAAATTCTTACTGTAAATAAAACTGATGATGTTAAAGACTATCTTGTGGAGGATAATGGCAGGATAGTCTTTGTGGGAAAAGATCTTCCCGAAAAATATGACTCCGAGCACATGGTTGATCTGGGAAACAAGGCTTTGATACCATCGTTTTGTGACACGCATCAGCATTTTGCATCATTTGCCTCATTCCATGCCGGATTAAATGTTATGGAGTGCAGTACAAATGAGGAGATACTGCAGGGGATAAGCGATTTTAAGCCAAGATGCACGGAAAAGATCATGATCTGTTTCGGCGCATCACCTTATTCTGTCAAAGAACGACGGCTCGTCAGCCGGGAGGAGATCGATTCTGTCTGTCCTGACAAGCCGGTATTCCTCGTGAAATATGATGGCCATGCCTGCATAGTCAATTCTGCCCTGCTAAAACTGGTGGATGACAAGGTGAAAAACCTGCGCGGGTACCATAAAGAAACCGGGGAGATGAATCAGGAAGCTTTTTTTGCAGTATCGGATTATATCACCGGATCCATCCAGATCCCGGCTCTTATCAGAAACATGCAAAAAGCGGTGGACTATGAGGCGTCGAAGGGGATAGGGATGATCCACACTGTAAGCGGCGTGGGCTTCCCGATGAATCTGGATATCAATGTGGAAAAGGTATTTGCCAAAAGTCTACAGCATGGGTATCAGATCAGGGTATTCCCCCAGTCGCTGGATGTAAAGGTTGCAACCTCAAGGAAGCTGCCGCGGATAGGAGGCTGTTTTGAGTGTGCTCTTGACGGATGCTTTGGATCCCATGATGCATCCATGAATGAACCCTATATAGATGAGATAGCAGGCAATGGGGTGTTATATTACTCTGATGAGAGGATCATAGAGTTCTGCAAGAGTGCAAACCGTGCAGGACTCCAGATCGAGATGCACGCCATAGGGGATCGGGCTTTTGATCAGGCTGCCAGGGCAATAAAAGCAGCGCTTGATGATCATCCCAGAAACGATCACAGGCATGGGATCATCCACAGCTGCCTGCCCACAGAGGAAGGCATGAAGATCTGTCGGGAATATGGCATACAGTTTCCCATGCAGATTGCGTTTGATAACTGGAAACAGGAGCCTGCGGAGTATACGGAAAGCATCCTGGGCAAAGAACGAAATGGAAGACTAAATCCGGTAAGGTCACTTAAGGAACTGGGGTGTGTGGTCTCTTTTGGCTCGGATGCACCATGTACGGATCCGGATCCTATAGTATGGATGGACAAGGCGGTAAACCACAGTAATCCCGCCGAAGCAGTGACAATACAAGATGCTCTGCGCATGTGCACGTATAACGGGTACTGGACTACTTTTGATGAGAAGGAAAGAGGTTCTCTTGAAGAGGGTAAGATCGCGGATATGGTTATCCTCTCAGATGATCCGTACTCAGTTCGTTCGGATGAGATAAAAAAGATCCGTGTTGAGAAATTGATCTTAAGCGGCAAGGAATATTTACCACAGTCAAGAAGCCTTGGCGGTGTAGTGATGAACGGGCTGTTTTCAGGCGGAAGTTTTTAGCTACTCAAAATAGTAGATGATTGGAGGGGGATATGAGTAAGATCTTAGTTGCGAGAGTAGACGAAGAATATGATCTGTTGCGAAAGTTTTCAAATTTTCACTATAGCTCGATTGTAAGTTCCGGTGCTTTAATTGATGATTTGAGTATAGATTTATTAAGAGAATTCATTTCTAAGACGAGTTCCAGACAAATCTCCGAAGGAATGGAAAAGAAAGAATTGG
>JAILEN010000069.1 GCA_024687655.1 Lachnospiraceae bacterium
CTCACCGGTATATTTCCGGTAGCTCAGGTGAGTTGAAGGAATGCCGATGCCGAGTACGACAGGTCGCAGGCGAGGCATCCTTCAACTCAACTTCCCGAGCGTATGGTAATCAAAGAACAAAAAAGGACCTACCAAAGGTAAGTCCTTTTATACATATCATCCATGCTATATACAGTTGTCAGGAAGCGGTGTTGGCCTTCAGCATCGCAACCTCATCAAATACTACATCATTGAGCACCTTGATATGAGTCCCCTTCATGCCCGACGACCGGGACTCGATGACTCCGGCGCTCTCAAACTTCCTTAGGGCATTGACGATAACGGATCTGGTGATCCCGACTCTGTCAGCGATCTTGGAAGCAACCAGCGTACCCTCATTACCGCCCAGCTCCTCAAAGATATGTATGATGGCCTCCTGCTCCGAATATGAAAGGGTACCTATAGCCGACTTTACGATCTGCTGCTTTCTGGCATCCTCCGCATTCTCCTCATTGACGGATCTCATCATCTCCAGGCCCACCACCGTGGTACCGTACTCAGATAAAATAATATCATCTATGTCGTACTGGCGCTCGGTGCGGTATACAAAAAGCGTGCCCAGCCTCTCCCCTGCAATATCTATGGGAGTAATGATGGCCGAGTACTGCCCGATATTCTCACCGGTAAAACCCAGTGTGGAGAGATTGACATTCTCCTTGGTGGACAAAATGCCCAGAAGCCTCTCATTCAGTTCCTTGTCTATGAACTCTCCCACCTTGTCTGCCATGAGCTCCTTTAGATCCTCTGTGCCTGGAAAGCTGGACATCCCCAGAGCTTTGCCCTTTTTGGAGATGACTACGGTATTGGAATCAAGGATATCCGTAAGCACCTGGCATATATCGTTGAAAACAACCTTTGATGAATTGTTGTTGTGTAAAAGCTTGCCTATCTTTCTGGTCTTATCTAATAACTGAACACTCATATACTACCTTCCGTTCTGAAAAAGTCGATGTTAATTCTACCACACGGAAGGATAAAATTCAATAAATTGTCTGAAAATTATCCCCAAAAGTGTTATGAGACAATAATGTTTCACAAAGTTTCACAAAAATTGATGCATTTTAATCTTCCGAGGATACATTTTCCGTATAGCCGCAGGCCGGATCGGCACATGCCAGCTTTTTGCCCTTGTATACCATAAAGCCCTTACATCTGGGGCAGGGCTTTTTCACAGGTCTCTGCCAGCTCATGAAATCGCAGTCGGGATAGTCCTCGCATCCGTAGAATGCTCTGCCCTTTTTGGTCTTTCGAAGGACGATATCCTTGCCGCACTTGGGGCAGTTGACACCGATCTTTTCCAGGTAGGGCTTGGTGTTGCGGCACTCTGGGAAACCGGGGCATGCCAAAAACTTTCCGTGAGGGCCGTATTTGATCACCATGTTCCGACCGCATTTTTCACATATTATATCGGTGACCTCATCCTCAATTTTAACCTTGGAGATCTCGGTTTCGGCCTTTTCCACAGCCGAAGCCAGATCGGGATAAAACTCCCTGACCACGGTCTTCCACTCTCTGGTTCCCTCTTCAACCTCATCCAGATCCTCCTCCATCTTGGCGGTAAACTGCAGATCCACTATGGTGGGGAAGGACTCCTTCATAATATTATTGACCACATCTCCCAGCTCGGTTACAAAGATGGCCCTGCCCTCCTTGCCGATATAATGGCGCTTCAGAAGTGTTGTGATAATGGGCGAATACGTACTGGGACGTCCGATGGAAAGCTCCTCTAAGGTACGCACCAGAGATGCCTCGGTAAACCTGGGAGGCGCCTGGGTAAAATGCTGTTTTTCCTGTAGCTCATCCAGAGAAAGGGTCTCCCCTTCCTTTAAGGCACTGAGCCCGTAAACCGGATCCTTTTCATCATCAGCCTCGGTATATATGCGGGTAAAACCGTCAAAGCTCACCGTGGACTCCGTCTGTCTGAACTCATAATCAGCCACTGTAAATCTAGCAGTGATCACATCATAGGTGGCCGGCTGCATCTGGCTGGCAAGGAATCTGTTGTAGATCAAAGTGTACAGTCTGAGCTGATCCCTGGATAATGCAGCCTTGGCTGCCAGGGGAGAAAAGGACAGATCAGAAGGTCTGATGGCCTCGTGGGCATCCTGTATATTCTTGCCGCTCTTTTTCCTGGGCACCTCATAGGCCTTGTAGTAATCCGCTCCGTAGTTTTCGGTAACAAAGGCCTTTGCAGCTGCTATGGCCTCATCGGAGATCCTGATGGAATCGGTACGAAGATAGGTGATACGTCCGTCCTCGTATAGCTGCTGTGCCACCTGCATTGTCTTTTGCAGGGAAAAATTCAGAGCCTTGGAAGCCTCCTGCTGCATGGTGCTGGTGGTAAATGGAAGGGGTGCCTTTTTGGTCCTGGTACTGCTCTTCTTTTCAAGCAGTGTAAAATCGGACTTTCCAATGGCAGACACCACCTCATCCAGCGCTTTCTTATCATTGATATCCAGCTTCTGACCGATCCTGCCAAAGAAACTGGCGGGGATGGGCTTCTTTTTCCCTTTGACCAAAAGCGTGGCGTCCAGAGTATAGTACTCCTGAGGGATGAAATCATTGATCTCCTGCTCTCTGTCACAGATCAGACGAAGCGCCGCTGACTGCACACGGCCTGCAGAAAGACCTCTTTTCACCTTTATCCACAAAAGCGGGCTGATCTTGTAACCCACTATACGATCCAGGATGCGTCGAGTCTGCTGTGCGTCCACCAGATCCATATCGATATCCCTGGGATGCTTGAAGGACTCCTTGACTGCATTTTTTGTGATCTCATTAAATGTCACCCGCTGATACTTTTTATCATCCTCACCCAAAGCGGCCTTCAGGTGCCAGGATATGGCTTCTCCCTCACGGTCCGGGTCAGTTGCGAGATAGATCTTGTCTGCCTTTTTTGCTTCCTTTCTAAGGGATGCCAAAAGCTCGCCCTTACCGCGGATGGTAATGTATTTGGGTTCAAAATCGCCATCCACATCAACTCCAAGCTGTGACTTGGGAAGGTCACGAACATGTCCCTGAGATGCCATGACCTCGTAGTTTTTTCCAAGGAATTTTTTTATGGTCTTTACCTTTGTGGGTGACTCAACGATCACAAGATTCTTCATTATAAGTATTCCTTTCCGGATGATCATGGTCTCCCATGATCCTTCATAGTCAAAATCGTGTAACACTATACACCATGAAATTATGGATTTCAAGTAAAAGATTCTTCGCTGCGCTCAGAATGACATTTTTGAGCAATGTAAATACCTGTCATTCTGAGCATGGCGAAGAATCTTAAAAAACACCGGCGGATCACTCCGCCGGTGCAAATAAATCTGATCGTATAAAGCCTAGAACTTGCCAGCCTTGGCAGCCTCTTCAACAGAAACTGCAACTGCAACTGTAGCACCAACCATGGGGTTGTTGCCCATGCCGATAAGTCCCATCATCTCAACGTGTGCGGGAACTGATGAAGAACCTGCAAACTGAGCGTCTGAATGCATACGGCCAAGTGTATCTGTCATACCGTAGGAAGCAGGACCTGCTGCCATGTTATCGGGATGAAGTGTACGGCCTGTGCCGCCGCCTGAAGCAACTGAGAAGTACTTCTTGCCCTGCTCGTTGCACTCCTTCTTGTAAGTGCCTGCAACGGGATGCTGGAAACGTGTGGGATTGGTGGAGTTACCTGTGATGGAAACGCCAACATTCTCATGATGCATGATAGCCACGCCCTCCTGAACATCATCTGCACCGTAGCACTTAACGGTAGCACGAAGTCCGTTGGAATAAGCCTTCTCATACTCGATGTTGAGCTTAGCCTCCTTGTAATCGTACTTGGTCTCTACATAGGTAAAGCCGTTGATACGGGAAATGATCTGAGCAGCGTCCTTGCCAAGGCCGTTTAAGATAACGCGAAGGGGCTTCTGACGAACCTTGTTGGCCTTTTCTGCGATACCGATAGCACCCTCTGCTGCTGCAAAGGACTCATGGCCTGCCAAAAAGCAGAAGCACTCGGTCTCCTCCTCCAGGAGCATCTTGCCCAGGTTACCATGTCCGAGACCAACCTTACGATGATCTGCAACGGAACCGGGGATACAGAATGCCTGAAGTCCCTCACCGATAGCTGCTGCCGCATCAGCTGCACGACGGCAACCCTTTTTAATGGCGATAGCTGCGCCTATGGTATATGCCCAGCATGCATTCTCAAAGCAGATGGGCTGGATCTTTTTAACCTGATCATACACATCGAGACCTGCGTCCTCTGTGATCTTCTTGGCCTCCTCAATGGAAGAAATACCATACTGTCCAAGAACCTTGTTGATCTGGTCTACTCTTCTTTCATATGATTCAAACAGTGCCATTTCATTACTCCTTTCTTGGATCGATGAT
>JAILEN010000080.1 GCA_024687655.1 Lachnospiraceae bacterium
CATCTTTTTCCACAAGTACAGCGGTTTTGGATTCGGCCACTATATCCGATATCCCAAGGGATGCAGCCAGCCGGCTGGTGGAAGTATTACGGCTGGATATTTCTGCTCCCGACTCTGCCCTTGCCACACTCACCGCATTATAGTATTCTGTATCCTTTTTATCTAAAAAATACATGAAATCTATAAAATCTTCCATGTGATCGTCTATAAATTTGGACAGTGCCCCGGAATAGTTTTTCTTTTCACCATCAATGTGCGCCTTTAGCTGTGCCCGTCTTTGAGCTTTGCAGAATTCTTTAAACTCAGATGCACTCTGGCCTGTTTTCCGTTCGTATTTTATGCGGGATATTCTATATACCTGTTCCCTTAATTTATCAAGATCCTCTGTAACCTTAGTATCTTTGCACAGTTCCAAAATAGCCCGGCCTATCTCAGCAGCATGGGCATCATCTCCTGCTGCATACATTTTTGCGGCATCCTTTGCTGCTTCTGACCCACTGATAGTCACGCAGGCCTCAGAGCGTTTGACATAGGCTGTACTGCCATCATCATGCTGCACCCGGTATAATGTGGATGAACCTGCTCCTACAATACTCACATTAGGAGCATCCACACTGATCTTCACTGCACGGATACCATACAACAGATCGTTCCATACGGCGGTATAGGATGCGGCGTAACCGCTCATCCCGGGCTTCAGCTTGATCTCCTGACCCACCAGCTCATTTTCCGAAAGCAATCCCATGGCATCCTTTTCCAGGGTACACTGATCTATGATCTGCTTTAACTGTAAAAGCCTCCGGGCACCGGCATTCGTTTTTTTATCAGCTTCATTGAGACTTATAACATCCCTCAGTGCCACACAGCTGTCTATCACTGCCTGATAGGCGTCAAGTATGGACTTTTTGGCTTCTTCAAAACCTGTACCCTTTTGAACCGGAGCAAATAACTTCTCATTTAATTTGCCGATGGTCCTTCTCACCTCACTCATCTGTGTCGGGGCAGTATCTTCCTCTTCCTGATCTAAAATGAGCTCATTCTGGGTATCCAGCATTTTAAAATGAGCCCGGGCATACTCAGAAAACTCCGCGGTGGCAGGCTTTAAAACACTTTTTGCGTCAACGGTATAAAGCACATCCTCCCAGGATCCGGTCACACCCTCAAATCCCTTTTTCTCAAACAGCGCTACAGCCTCCAGAAATACCTGCTGTTCGTCCTGATAACCCAGATAAAGTTCCTTCGCCAGTTCCAGTTTTTCCTTTTCATCCTCAGTCAGAGAGTCTGCCTTCTCCAACTGTCCTATGTATCCCTCAAAAGCACTGATAAGTACGGCATAGGCAACAAACATTTCCTGCATACCGTTTTGCGCAGCAGTAGGATCCCCGGGGATCTGAGTCCTTATCTTATCCCGGAAGCTTTGGATCTCTGCGGAAAGCTTATTTTCAGCAGTCTCCTCTTCACCGGATTCCTCCCGGGCATACCGATCCGTAAAAATGTCGACTCTGGAGTCAAAAGTCTCATGCTCATTTTTCCTTTCCTGCAGCTTTCTGTCATGTTCCTTTTTAAATGCAGCTCTCCTTTCGGCCTGTATGGCCTGCCTTTCCTCTTCTTTCTTCTGTGCCAGTTCTTCAGCGAATTCCAATTCCAGTTCATCCAGGGTCTTTTCTTCTGATGTAAGGTCCATAAAATCTCCCCTGACATAACGCTGCTCCAGTTCCTTTGCACTGGCGCCGCTGCCGAATCGCAGGGACAACTTTTTTTCCACGGCCCTAAAATAAGCCTGGTCGGCCTGATTGGAGTTGCCATCTTTAACGGTTTCAAACTCCCTATCAAATGTGTCTCTTTCCAAAAGCAGAGCATAGTAGGGAGACTGCATGATCTGCAGTCTGTTTTCATAGTCAGCCCTGATATCAGCCATCACGCTGACCCTTATCCTCAATCGGTTTATCTCCTCCTCATTTTCGCCCTCATCCAAAAGATCGATTATCTTTTGAAAGTTGGAGAAGGCGCATACGGTCACATACTGCTCCCTGAATTTCTGTAAAAAAGTTGCGTCATCCTTGTATTCGAAAACCGACAGATCCATTGTCATGAGTCTGTCAGCCATTTTTCTTGCTTCTTCCTTTTTCTCCTGCTCATCATTCGAGACCAGTTTTTTCAGATCCGTAAAACCACTGCCTCCTGACTTTTCACCCTCATGGTAATAGGCACACCAGTCCTGAAGAAATCTCACATCAGTTGCCAAAAATTCTTCTTCCGACATCTCGTCACAGAAAGCATCTACTGCGACTTCCCTTGTATCTTTTTGCAATTTATACAATTCACAGGCCGAAACCTGCATCCCGGCTTTTTTCATGTAACTGGATTTGCGCTTGGATCTGTGGGACTCCAACAGTTTCAGATCCCCCAGGGCATTTCTCTGGGACTCATCATATGCCTGCTCCAGTTTTAATTTGTCAGGCTGGACATAGCCGGTTCTTTCCATCCACTTAGCCTTCATGTCCTCAAACATCATACCGTCTATCAGATGGCCATCCTGTACATTATAATCCCCGCGGTATTTCAGTTGTTCGGAATTCAGCCGCAGTTCAGCCACCTTCAACTGTGCCGATTTTTTAGCCTCCTCGGAAACCGTGGTTGCAAAGCTCTGTACACTCATAAATACCTCCTTACAGGTTTCTGTATGCCACCATCATGCTTCCGGTGGGCATCAGCTCATAACCTGCGAACTTTGTGATTATCTGTTTTATCTCCTGTTCATCCGTACAAAATGACAGTGTCTTGTAGGTCAGGTGGTTTTTTATGGTCATCTTGTAAAAATACTTAAGCAGAACGGCAAGATCCTTTGGACTGCCCCCCATATTGGCAATGTATTTTACTGTCACATATTCTCCGGCGGCATCCGTTATCATAACTGCGCCTATTTTTTGGCGCTGTACATCCTTATACACCGCAATACTGGTCTCGAGACCCGGCAGACTCCCTATCATCTTATCAACATCCTCTATGTTGCTTTGCACCAGTTTGCTTTTGATATTATTAAGCTGGGCAGATGAAAGATCCGCAAAGGAACACACCCTTGCTGCATCTTCAGGCTTTCCCTTGATCCTGCCAAAGATCTCCTGGGATGCCTCTGACTCTAAAAGATCCCTTATGGGCACACGGTAAAAAGAGGAATCCTCCATGGTAACAAAACCGCAGGCAACCAAAAAACCATCCAACACCTCATCGGACACATAGTCTGCCCATATTCCTCCGGCCCCGGATGATACGGCAACATCTGCGATCTGACTGAGCATGGTAGAGCCTATCCCCCGCCTGCGGTAATCCTCGGCAACAAAAATGCTGTCAAGCACCAGTAGGTTTCCGTCGCTGGAAAACTCACCGGCACCGACGGCAGCATTATCCTCTATCACACCGATATAGATTTTATCATGGGATAATCCGGTTCCCGGCAAAAGGGCAGAAAACGCCTCATGGTTTTCTACACCGATCCTTGTGAATTCCATATTAAACTCCCTCTCTCTCCGGAGCATACAGATTTTCGCTCCAAGGAAATTTTAACACATATTCTGCAACAATATTGCAACAGGATCGGTATATTTTTTTATGCAATTTGAATATTTATGATTTAACCCCTGTTATCCACCCGGGTACCCAGGCTTTTTTCTGCGTCGGTCATCACCGTGTCTGCAGAGATACTGTAGGCGTATTCCTGAATCTTTGAAATGAGCCTCTCTATCTGGTCGGCATCAAAGATCACGTATTCCTTATCATCCATGGCTTCCGCCTCATCTGTGTTCTCGGCGTCTGCCTTCTTTTCCCTGTTCTTTTGGATGCGTTCCTCAGCGGCCTTCTTTTCTGCTCTCTTCTTCTCTATCCTCTTATGCTCTCTCTTTTCTGCCGCCTTCTTTTCGATACGCTTCTTCTGTGCATCGGATGATTTTTCAAGAGTTGCAAAGAAGCTCTCCTTGCCGTCTTCATCCACGGACATGCCGAAATTCTTCACATTAGCTCCGGTGCTCAAAAGATTGTTCTTGGCTGCCAGAAGCTTGGTCTGGGAGGAAGCGATGATGCCCTCGTATTTATTGCGGTATGACTCATCCGTGGCCATTTTCTCCAGCTTTTCCTCGTCGATGAGCACGACCATCTTGTTGGCATTTCCGTAGGCAGCTGCGTTCTTCTGCACCTGTGACTTCATGTCCTTGCTGACCACAATGAACTCCATATTTCCATATTTGGATTTGAGCTTCTCGTAGTAATCCGCAGCCTTGTCGGAAAGCTGGACATCACCTATGGAATACCCGTAATCTGTTTTTTTCGGAACCAGGGAACTTGCGGTATCGATGGGAGACCATGCCTTTGTTTCAACCTTTGAAGCACTGCTCTCCTTTACTGAACCTGTCTGATCTGACTTGGCAGAAGCCGCGGCAGCTGATCTGCCCGCCTCCTTTTTTTCCGCCTTCCAGGAATTGTTGATCTGCTGATATGCAGACACCCCATATAAGCCCGCCATATGAACTACCTCCTTGTAGCTTAGTGTGCACTATATAGAAATCCATTTCAACACAAAGTGAGACAATGATAGTTATCTCATTCTATGTATCGGCACAGCTGGGTGATATCTTAACACTTTTTTTCAAAAAAAGATGATCCCGGGGATATGGCAGGTCCCCGGGATCATTTTGAAAAGTATGTATTGTATCATATAAGGAGGGTTACATTTTTACTCTGTGAAAAGTGCTGTGGAATAATATCTGTCGCCGCTGTCGGGAAGAAGAGCCACTATTACCTTGCCCTCATTCTCGGGACGCTTGGCCAGCTCGATGGCTCCGAAAAGAGCCGCGCCGGAGGAGATACCTACGGAGATACCCTCCTTTTTGGCCAAAAGCTTTGCTGTAGCAAAGGCGTCCTCATTGGCAGCCTTGAAGATCTCATCATATACTGAGGTGTTGAGTACGTCAGGGACAAAGCCTGCGCCGATACCCTGGATCTTGTGTGCACCGGGCTTGCCCTCGGAAAGAACAGGTGAGTCAGCGGGCTCTAAGGCCACTACCTTTATATTACTGTTTTGCTCCTTCAGATACTCACCGGTACCTGTAACTGTACCGCCGGTACCTACGCCTGCGATAAAGATGTCCACCTTGCCATCTGTATCATTCCAGATCTCTGGACCTGTAGTAGCCTTGTGGATGGCGGGGTTGGCGGGATTCACAAACTGTCCGGGGATGAAGCCGCCGGGGATCTCATCCTTCAGCTCATTTGCCTTTTCGATGGCACCCTTCATACCCTTTGAGCCCTCGGTCAGCACCAGCTCTGCGCCGTATGCCTTGAGGATGTTCCTGCGCTCCACGCTCATGGTCTCGGGCATGGTGAGGATGATTCGGTAGCCCTTGGCAGCTGCGATGGATGCCAGACCTATACCCGTATTTCCGGAGGTGGGCTCGATGATCACGGAGCCCTCCTTCAGTTCACCCTTTTTCTCAGCGTCCTCGATCATGGCCTTGGCGATACGATCCTTGACGCTGCCTGCAGGATTCAGATACTCCAGTTTGGCCAGGATGGTGGCCTTGAGTCCCAGTTCCTTTTCTATATTGACCAGCTCCACCAGGGGAGTGTTTCCTATAAGATCCAGTGTTCCCTTGTAAATCTTTGACATTTTACTTACCTTCCTTTCTTTGATGATTCCAACTAAATGGCGTCAAACCCCTTTTCCAGGTCTGCGATTATATCGTCAATATGCTCTGTTCCGATAGAAAGTCTGATGGTGCTCTGCTGTATGCCCTGATCCGCCAGTTCCTCATCGGAAAGCTGTGAATGAGTGGTGGATGCAGGATGGATCACCAGGGACTTCACGTCAGCTACATTTGCCAGAAGTGAGAAAATCTCCAGTGCATCAATGAACTTCCAAGCCTCCTCTTTTCCGCCCTTTATATCGAAGGTAAAGATGGAACCGCCGCCATTGGGGAAATACTTCTGATACAGTGCATGATCGGGATGATCAGGCAGTGACGGATGGTTAACCTTTGCCACCTTGGGGTGCTTACTTAAAAACTCAACCACTTTTTTCGTATTCTCTGCATGTCTCTCCAGACGAAGTGAAAGTGTCTCCACGCCCTGGAGGAGTAAAAATGCAGAGAATGGAGCAAGTGTGGCTCCTGAATCACGAAGGAGGATAGCCCTGATATATGTAACAAAGGCTGCGGGTCCCACTACATCGTAGAAGGATACTCCGTGATAGCTGGGGTTGGGAGCAGCGATGTTGGGATACTTGCCGCTGGCCTTCCAGTCAAACTTACCGGACTC
>JAILEN010000111.1 GCA_024687655.1 Lachnospiraceae bacterium
CCGGAAATATACCGGTGAGAATACGGATAGCTGTTACGGGGCGAGGCATCCTCAGACCTTCCCCGGTCGACCGGGAACAAAGGTTATAAACACAAGTTATAGTGCTTGCCTTGATAAAAAAACACTATATGATGTAAAAAATGCTTGTATTTTTAGAATTATCCTATATAATGATTATGTATGAAAGGAGGTTTTTATGATCGGTTCACATGCATTTGACTATATGAATGTCACCGACAAGGCGATGGACGCCAGCTATCAGCGTATGACTCTCATTGCGAACAACATCGCCAATGCGGACACACCGACATATAAACGCAAGGATATCGATTTCCAGGATATCTTTTTGAGGGAGCTGAAAAAGACCCGCCAGCCCGGAGTGGATCCGGCGGTGAAGCATCTTATCACCGACAACCTCAATCCCAAGATTTATACAGATTATTCCAACTATTCCTATCGTATCGATAAGAATAACGTTGATCCCGATACCGAAAACGTTGAGCTGGCCTCCGAGACTCTGAGATATCAGACCTATACCACGGCTGTGAATCAGGAGATCCAGCACTTTAAGACGGCTATCGGTAGTTAGGGGGTGAGATAATGGCATTATTTCAGTCCTTTGATATAGCGGCTTCCGGTATGACGGCCCAGCGTTTCCGTATGGATGTCATCGCCGAGAATATTGCGAATGTCAACACCACCAGAGATGAGCACGGGGAGACCTACAGACGCAAGGTTGTTAC
The DNA here is from genome assembly GCA_024687655.1 of Lachnospiraceae bacterium. Classification (GTDB taxonomy): domain Bacteria; phylum Bacillota; class Clostridia; order Lachnospirales; family Lachnospiraceae; genus JAILEN01. The sequence continues at coordinate 744 of JAILEN010000111.1, forward strand.
CTTTGAGGAAAAAAATCTTCGTCCCATGAGCTTCAAGGATACCCTGGACTACATCAAGTCCTACAAGGGTAACGGAGTCAAGGCCACCAAGGTCACCAGGGATTATGAGACGGATCTTATCATGGAATATGACCCTTCCCATCCCGATGCGGATGAGAACGGCTACGTTTCCTATCCCAATGTCAACACCGTCACCGAGATGACCAACCTCATTGACGCCACCCGTGGCTACCAGGCCAATGTCACAGCCTTCGGAGCCCTCAAGGAGGTAGTCACCCAGGGCATCTCCATTGGAAGCAGTTGATAGATTTTCAGGGAGATAATATATGGATGTTTCAATGATAGGCAACCTGTACAAGACCACCCCCGTCAGCACACCCGGGGCACCGGCCATACCACAGGTTCCGGATAACACCAGAGACTTTGCATCGGTATTTGACGCAGCCAAAAACATGATCACTGAGACCAATGATCTTCAGAACAATGCACACTCTGAACTCATCAAGTTTGCTCTCGGCGAATCAGACAATCCTCACGATCTCATGATCGCTGAGCAGAAGGCCGCGCTGGCACTGCAATATACCGTGGCAGTCCGCGATAAGTTTATTCAATCTTATCAGACTATAATGAACATGCAGATATAAGCTGAGAGAGGCATATACTATCAGGGAGGAAATGCCGATCGGAGTACAGGTAGAGTAGGAGTAAAAAGATGCCTGAACAATTACAAAACATTATCAACAGGATAAAGGAATGGTGGGAGAAATACGACAGGCGCCAGAAGATCATGATGATCTCGGCGGTTGCCGTTGTTTTGCTTACAATAGGTATTCTGGTATTCGTGGTTACACGTCCCACCTGGATCACCATAGCCACAGCTGAGGACGCCAAGCAGGCCCAGTCCATAGAGCAGCTTTTGTCCGACGGAGGCTATCAGTACGAGAAGCAGGAGACCGCAGGCACCTTTGCCTTCAGGATCCACGCCGAGGATGAGACCGACGTCTCCATCCTTTTGGGCTCCAACAACATCCCTTCTACAGGCTATACCATCAACGACGTCTTAGACGGCAGCTTCACCTCCACCGAGGCCGACAAGCAGAAAAAGATGCAGGTCCTCATGGAGTCCAACTACAAGGCTGCACTTGAAAAGCAGAACAACATCAAGTCTGCTGACGTTTCTTTCCATATTCCCGACGATGACGGCACACTTATCGCCAACACCGAGCCCAGCTATGCCAAGGTACAGCTGGAGCTTTCCGATACCATGACTGCGGACCAGGCTGCCGCTATCGCAAAGTGGATAGCCACTGGTCTCGGCAATGACACCACCGAGAACATCACCATCATCGACACCAACGGCAACCTGCTCTTCTCAGGCGGAGACGAGGCTACAGCTGCAGGTATCGCTTCTTCCAATCAGGCAGTCAAGCGTGAGGCCGAGGCTGATATGGTCAAAAAGGTCAAGGACATCCTGTCAGAATCCGATTCGGGCATGGCCATTTACGACAACACCCGTGTGGCTGTGAACCTGGACATGAATTTCGATAATAAAAAGTCACAGGATTATCATTACTATGTGGATGAGGGGCAGACCCAGGGATATCTGGATTCCGAGACTTCTGCCACTTCCGAGAATGTCAACGGCGTAGCCGGCGTACCGGGTACGGATTCCAACGATGATACCACCTATGTTATCCAGGATGCGGATACTTCCTCATCCAGTACAGAGGAGTTTACCAGGGACTATCTTCCCAGTGAAACCATCACTACCACCGAGGAGGGCGTAGGCAAGGTCAACGCCGACAGCTCATCCATTTCAGTGGTGGCCTATCGTTATGTCAACTATGACCAGGCCATTATGGAGAAAAACGGAGAGCTTGGAGACCAGACCTTTGAGCAGTATGCGGCTGCCAACGGCGATATGGTACAGACCCAGGTGGGTGATGACGTGATCCAGGCCATTTCAGGTGCCACCGGTATTCCTGCAGCCAATGTCAACGTCCTTTCCTATGATGTGCCCATGTTCATCTACAAGACCTCACAGCGTGATCTCATGGATTACCTGGAGATCGCCATGGCACTTCTCATCCTTGCAATGCTCGGCTTCGTAGTATTCAGGACACTCCGCCGCGAGGAGGAGGAAGAGGTCGAGGAAGAGGTTTCCGTAGAGAAGCTCCTGCAGAGCCAGGAGGAGGAGAACCTGGAGGAGATCGGCTTCAACGACAAGTCCGAGGCAAGGCTTATGATAGAAAAGTTTGTAGAGGAGAATCCCGATGCAGCTGCTGCGCTTTTGCGTAACTGGCTGAACGAGGATTGGGGATAAAATGGCAGAGTCACAGGAACTGAACGGCGTACAAAAAGCAGCTGTGCTGCTCATAACCTTAGGACCGGAAAAGTCTTCCGAGATATTCAAGCACCTCAAGGAGGATGAGATCGAGGAGCTGACCCTTGAGATCGCCAACACAAGGAGTGTATCCCCCGATATCAAGGATGAGGTCATAAATGAGTTTTACCAGGTCTGCCTGGCACAGCAGTATATCGCCGAGGGTGGTATCGGATATGCCAAGGAGCTTTTGGAAAAGGCTCTGGGTGATGAGGAGGCTCAGCATGTCATCACCAAGCTGACGGCCTCACTCCAGGTACGTCCTTTCGAGTTCATCCGCAAGACCGAGCCTTCCCAGGTATTAAACTTCATCCAGGACGAGCATCCCCAGACCATCGCCATGATCCTGTCATATCTGGCGCCTGCACAGGCTTCCATGATACTGGGAGCCCTGGGTCCGGAGAAGCAGGCGGATGTTGCCCGCCGTATTGCCATGATGGACCGTACCTCACCCGAGGTCATCAAGGAGGTTGAGCGAGTTTTGGAGAGAAAGCTTTCCTCCCTTATCAATCAGGATTACACCATCGCCGGTGGTGTGGATTCGGTTGTTGCCATCCTGAATGCAGTAGACCGTGGTACAGAAAAGCGTATCATGGAGACCCTCGAGATCGAGGAACCGGAGCTGGCCGAGGAGATCAGAAAGAAGATGTTCGTATTCGAGGATATCCTTCTTTTGGACGACCGTGCCATCCAGCGCGTGCTGCGTGATGTTGAGAATTCAGACCTCGGAGTTGCCCTCAAGGGTGCCAACGAGGATGTTCAGAATGCGATCTTTAAGAACCTGTCCTCCAGACTGGCTGCCATGATCAGAGAGGACATGGAATACATGGGCCCCGTTCGTATGAAGGACGTTGAGGAAGCCCAGCAGAAGATAGTCGGCGTTATCAGAAAGCTTGAGGATGCCGGCGAGATCGTAATTTCCAGAGGTGGAGGTGACGATCTGGTTGTCTAGTTTAGTTAAGTGGCAATATATAGAGAATTCGGAGTCAGACAGGCTTCTCGATTCCAACACCAGGATCCGTGAGCGTCTCGAGGCTTATCAGCGGGACGTAAAAAAGAAAAGGGATCAGATGTATCGGGAGGCCATTGACGATTTTTATGCGGCTATTACCACCGATGAGGAGGGCAATACTGTCCTGCCCACTGATGAAAATGGTCGCGTTCCTTTCCCTTTGGACGAAGAGGGCAGGCCCCTGGTTGTTATAGATGAGGAGGGCAATATCGTCACTGTGGACAACTCGGGAGAGGAGTCCGATGAGGACGCGGGAGATGCAGAGCCCGTGGTCGACATCAGACTTTTGGAGCAGGCCCGGGAGGAGGCTGAGGTGATCGTCACCCAGGCTCAGTCCGAGGCAGATGAGATCCTGGAGAATGCCCGGGCAGAGGCGGAGGCCATGAAGTCCCACTATGCCGAGGAGGGCAAAAAGGAGGGCTACCGCGACGGTACCGGACAGGCAATGCAGGAGGTGGCCGCCAAGGAGGCTGAGTTCAACCAGGAGCTGGATCGCATGGCTGCTGCTTATCGTGCAAAAGAGGAGCAGCTGGAGAGGATCATCACCGACGGCGTCTGCGATCTTATGGAGAAGTTCTTTAATGTTCAGTTTGGAGACAGCAAGGAGCTTTTATATCATCTGGTAGACAACTGTGTGCTGCATATTGAGAGCTCACACCAGTTTTTGATCAAGGTCAATGATGATGGTTTTGCCACCCTTAATGAGAAAAAGGATGAGCTTCAGTCAGCCGTGGGCGCCGATGCCCAGCTGGATATTGTGAGGGATCCCGTCCTTTCTGAAGGGCAGTGTATCATCGAGACTGACGGCGGAGTCTTTGACTGCAGTCTCGATACAGAGCTCCGCAACTTGATCAAAGACATAAAGTCACTGAACATATAAGATCCTTCGGGCTTCGCCCTCAGGATGACATGGAAGAGCTTCACCTTCAGAATGCCCCCACATGTCATCCTGAGCGAAGCGAAGGATCTTCAAGAAAGATATTATGGATTTAGGAGTGGATTTCAGCAAATATTACTCCCTTTTGGAGAACACATACTTCGACCGGCTGGGCAAGGTGACCAAGGTGGTGGGACTGACCATAGAGTCGCTGGGTCCGGAGGCCAAGCTCAACGATCTCTGCCGCATCATCATCGATGATGACAATTATGTCATGGCAGAGGTGGTTGGATTTTTGGATAAAAAGCTGCTGCTCATGCCTTATGAGAGTGTTGAGGGTGTGGGCATAGGCTGTATTGTGGAAAATACCGGCCACCCTCTGGATATCCCGGTAGGCGAGTCACTTTTGGGCCATACATTGGACGGCCTGGGCAGACCATCGGACTTTGACGGTGAGCTGCCTTATGAGGCCAACTATCCTGTGGATCAGGTCCCTCCCGATCCCATGGAGAGAGTTATCATCCGTGAGGCACTGCCTCTGGGAGTAAAGGCGGTAGATGGGCTTTTGACAGTTGGCAAGGGGCAGCGTATCGGCATTTTCGCCGGCTCGGGCGTCGGCAAGAGTACGTTGATGGGGATGTTTGCCCGCAACACTCAGGCTCAGGTCAATGTCATTGCTCTGATAGGAGAGCGTGGCCGTGAGGTCCGGGAGTTTGTGGAAAATGACCTGGGACCAGAGGGTATGGCTCGCTCGGTGGTGGTGGTGGCCACCTCGGACAAACCGGCGCTTATCAGAAAAAAGGCCGCCATGACGGCTACGGCCATAGCAGAGTATTTCAGGGATCAGGGCAAGGACGTTCTTTTGATGATGGACTCACTTACCCGTTTTTCCATGGCGCAGCGCGAGATAGGACTGGCTTCGGGAGAGCCTCCCGTGACCAGGGGTTATCCGCCTTCGGTGTATGCCGAGCTGCCCAAGCTTTTGGAGAGAGCTGGCAATTCCGCAGTGGGTTCCATTACGGGGCTTTATACCGTGCTCGTTGACGGTGATGATTTCAACGAGCCCATTACCGACACGGCCCGAGGCATTTTGGACGGTCATATAGTCCTTAACCGCAGACTGGCGCAGCAGAACCATTATCCCGCCATAGATGTGCTTGCATCCATCTCCCGTGTTATGTCGGCGGTGGCTACTAAGGAGCATAAAAAGGCGGCAGGCATGCTTAAAAATGTCATGGCCACCTATTCGGAGGCAGAGGACCTGATAAATATCGGTGCATACAAGGCCGGCTCCAATAAAAACATTGATTTTGCCATCTCTAAGATAGATGCGGTAAATGAATACCTGCTCCAGGCTACGGATGAGAAGTTCCTCTTTGATGATGAGATAGAGCAGCTCTTTGAGATGTTTCCTGTTGAGAGGCCGGCGCCTCCTGTTTTGGAGGAGGACATGGCGCCTGTTGAGGCTGCACCACCGGCTGAGGAGCCTCCCATGGAGGAGGACATCTCCGGGCTTTTAGCAGATCAGGGGTAAGACATGGCCAGATTCGTATATCGGATGCAAAATATCCTGGAGCTCACCGAAAAACTGGAGACCCAGGAAAAAATCAATTTCGGCATAGCCCAGCAGGCGGTGAACGAGGAGCAGGACAAGCTAAAGGCACTTCTGGAAAAAAGGAAGGAATATGATGAACTCCAGGCCGAGTTGGTAAAGGGCGAGATAGATTTTGCCAAGCTGGAGCAGTGCAAGCAGGCCATCACCATTATGAAGGTGAAGATCCGGGATCAGATGCTGGCTCTGCAGAAGGCCCAGAGGAATCTGGAGCGAGCCAGAAAGCGGCTGGATGAGGTCATGAAGGATCGCAAGACCCATGAGAACCTTCGTGACAAGGCCTTTGAGGAGTTTAAAAAGGAACTGGCCGCCGAGGAGAACAAGGCGACAGATGAGCTGGTGAGTTACACCTACCATGATGGCGGCGGAGATGAAGAATAAGATCCTTCGGGCTTTGCCCTCAGGATGACAAAGAAGGGTTTTGCCCTCAGGATGATCATCCCCCCTTTGTCACTCTGAGCGCAGCGAAGAGTCTTTTAGGAGAACAACATGGCAGAAGAACTTACAGAAAAAGAACTGAAAAAAAGACATAAGGAAGAACTGAAGGCTGCCAGGGCAGCGCGCAAGGAGCGTGAGAAAAACGGTGAGCTGACGGAAGAGGAAGAGGAGCAGAGCGGAGGCTTCCTTCTGGTCATTGTTGCCATTCTCATCGTCTTGGTATGGCTGGCCATCTTTGCGTTGCTAATTAAGATGGACGTGGGCGGTTTCGGCTCCACGGTGCTGTATCCCATTTTAAAGGACGTACCCTATGTAAACAAGATCTTGCCCGAGACCACCGAGTATGCCCAGGAGGATCAGGCGTATTACTATGAGACCATGGATGATGCGGTCAAGGAGATAAAGCGCCTGGAAAAGCAGCTTAAAAAGGCCAAGGCCGCAAAGGGAGACAACGAGGCGTATATAGCAGACCTGGAGGCCAAGGCTGCGGAGCTGGAGGAATACAAGGCCAAGGAAAAGGAGTTTGAAAAGAAAAAGGAGAAGTTCTACGAGGAGGTGGTATTCGGAGACAAGGCACCGGATATTACCCAGTACAGATCCTATTATGAGGAGATAGATCCTGCCAATGCCGAGGTCATCTACAAGCAGGTGGTGGAGCAGATACAGGAGGACGAGGATATCCAGAAATATGTGAAGGCATATTCCGATATGAAGCCTGCCCAGGCGGCGGCCATTTTTAATACCATGACCGACAACCTGAAACTGGTGGGCAAGATACTCTGGAATATGGAGACCGATGCCAGGGGCAAGATCCTGGGCAAGATGGACTCCGAGACCGCAGCCCGCGTCACGGAGCTTATGGAACCCAAATAATAAAAGGCGGAATGCCTTCCGCCTTTTGTTAAATATCGTTGATGTTTTCCTGGATCCTGTTTATCAGTCGTTCCAGCATTCTTTCAGCTTCTTCGATTTTGTTTTCCTTAAGCTTTTCAAGAATATCTTCCTGTAAGGCTTTTTGGTCCCTTAGGTAGGCTTTGAACTGTCCATCAGTCATCCCCCCCATACGATCACCTCCTTTTTCTAAAATTTAGCACGATAGATATTCATAGTCAATAAAACAAGGTTAAGATTAAAAAGAAAATGTCCGATAAATGAGTTGTAGGTGAAGTGTATCTTCACGCCGTACTTTTAAACAGAAGAATGGAGGTGCATGTATGACGAGTGCAAATGTATCTCAGATCCCGGTGATGCCGGTGCAGTCCAATCTCAGGGCTCAGGCAAAGACGGGAAATGAGGGCAAGGACTTCATGCAGATCATGAGCGCTTCTATCTCCAACAACACGGCATCGGACATCCGGTCCACAGTCGGTGTGGCGGCTCCCGTAAAAAGCGAGACCACCGTACAGCCGGTTGAGACCACAGCAGCCACTGAGACAGTACAGCCGAAGGCTGATGCAGATGTGGCAGCGAGGCCGGTGGATGTCAGACAGACAGTAAATAATGTTCAGTCTGATGATACCGCAGACACAGAGCTTTCTGTTGAAGAGATAGAGGAGATCAGCGAAGTCATCGCAACAGCAGCGGCAGAGATCATCGAGGTCATAGCAGAGGATCTCGGGGTAGAGGCAGAGGATGTGACAGCATCACTTGATGAGCTGGATCTGATGCCCATGGAGCTGGCTGATCCCAAAAACCTTTCGGATCTGGTGAGTGAGATCACAGGGATGGACAAAATGGAGCTTTTGACGGATACCACATTATCCGACATTACAGCAGACTTAAAGCCCATCATTGACGAAATGGTAGAGGAACTGCCGGTGGACAGCCCGAAGGAGCTTCCGGAGTTTGCGACAGACTTTTTGGATATGGCAGATGCAGCAGGTATGGATCTTGGACCTGACGGGTAGGTCGTTCGTGTGTCGAAGCGTTTGGATGGGCTTACGATAGCATCAGATGAGATCATCATCACAGATCCAACAGACGACAATTTAACAGATATGGTTGACGAAGGGGATGAGGTAGTAGTCACCCCCGAGACGGCCCGCGTGGAGACTCCCGTTTCACGTCAGTACATTGTTTCCGATGAGGATATGGACGAGGAACAGCTTCATGCAGTTGATGAGTATAACGATACTCAGGACGAGATAGTAACCACAGCACGTACCATGGGCTCGCAGCAAAATGACGAGAACGCCGGTAAGGACACCGGGCACGATGCATTCACCGGAAGACATGAAAACGGATTTGAACATTTCGCCCATGCTGCAGCAGCGGACAACGCTCCCACACAGACACAGACAGTGTCATTTGCCGAGACAGTGACAGAGACGACGGTCAGATACACAAGTATCGATACCAGAGCACTGATAGATCAGATAGTCACTCAGGTCCGCACTCAGGTTACAGAGGGTATAACCACCATGTCGTTGGAGCTCCATCCCGCCACTTTAGGCAAGATGTATGTTCAGGTGACGGAGCAGGACGGTGCAGTCAATGCAAAACTTTTCACCGAGAGTGAAAGTGTAAAGCAGGCCCTGGAGACAGCCATGACCACATTGAAGGAACAGTGGGAACAGCAGGGCAGCAAGGTCAGCGCCATTGAGATCTCTGTAGGCACTAGAGAGTTCGAGGAGCAAATGGAGACGGCGGCTGACTGGAACCAGAATAGGGACCAGGGCAGTAATGGTACCGATGAGGCTGCAGAGCAGTCTGCAGGACAGAATGCGGGCAATCGCAGCATCAATCTGGGTGACGGCGAGGATGGCATACCTGAGGATATGACCGAGGCCGAGGCTCTCGAGGCCAGCATGATGTACGATTATGGTAATACACTTAGCATGAGAGCGTAGGAGATATAAAGGACTCTTTGCTTCGCCTGGAGTGATGACATCCGGACGAAGCGGAGGATCCTGAGGAAGGAGTATGACATGGCTTTAATTCAGCAGATCACAGACGGCCAGTTATATGGCGAAAAATATAATACTGACAAGGATGCGGCTGCAAAAAAGACCAGTTCCACAGACGACACCAAGCAGATGTTTTTGAAGCTTCTGGTTACTGAGATGCAGTACCAGGATCCTCTTCAGCCTACGGACAACTCTGAATACGTCAAGGAAATGGCTACCTTCTCACAGGTTGAGGCGGTCAATGCCATCAAGGGCGACATAACATCCATGCAGGCCAACACCCTAGTGGGACAGTGCGTGACTGTTTTGGATGAAAATGACAAGGAAGTCACGGGTATCGTGGACTACATCACCAAGGACAATCCGCCCATGCTGTCCATAGAGGGAAATCTCTACAGTATTGAAAACATCCAGACCGTTCAGGAGCCTACCTACTATGAGGCTACACAGATCGCTGAGACCTTCACCGAGGCAGTGGGCAAAATCCCCAATGTGGATTACCTGACACTTTCCGACAGGACGGATGTGGAAAATGCCGGTAAGCTGTATGATTCCATGACGGATTATCAGAAGACCTTCGTGGATGCTGGCGTTGTCAACAGACTCAAGACTCTCGTGGAAAAGATGAACCAGATGATCAAGACTCAGGAAGAGACCGAGAAGAAGCTCAAGGAGAAGGAGAGCGAGACCAAAACAAGCTCGACAGGCACAGAGAGCACCACAAATACAGCGAACACATCAGGCTCCGAGACCACGACAAACTCAACAAATACTACAGGCACTGATACATCAACAAATACGACAAGCACAGAGAACACTACAAATACTTCGGATAACGCAGGCGCGGCAAATGCAGAGTCATCAACTACTACTGCAACCGATACCGCAGCTACGACGGCTGCCACAGACACAGGTACAGCATCAGACGCAAAAACGACAACTGATAGTTCGACAGTTTCAAGTGGCGGTTTGTCATCCTGAGGGTCGCGAAGGATCTTAAAGATTCTTCGGGCAGCTGTTGATACGTGAAGAGTGTCGACTTCATACGCCCTCAGAATGACAAGACGGCTATAATGTTTTTATAAGCAGTATCCGATATATTTGTTGTAAGAAAAAAAGTAGAAAGGAGGAATGGCATGAACACAAATGCAATCAGCGGGTTTACTTCCATAGAGCAGGTCACTAACCAGTACCTCAAGACCAACAAGACTAAGTCCTCCGATCTTGCGGCAACCGGCTCTTTTGCTTCATTTTTACAAAAGACTGTAGATGAGCAGGAAGCATTCAGTGTAAAATTCTCCAAGCACGCAGCGAAGAGACTGGACGACAGAGACATCACCATCTCAGAGGACCAGAAAAACAGACTCAACTTCGGCGTACAGCTGGCCGACGAAAAGGGCATCAAGGACTCTCTGGTCATGGTAGACTCTCTTGCATTCATCGTAAATGTACCTTCGCAGACAGTTATCACAGCCATGGACGGGGAAGGATCAGACGACGGAGTATTCACCAATATTGACGGAGCAGTAATAGCATAGTATATACGGAACTACAGGAGATAAGCCGGACCTTTTTTGGAGGCTTTTACCACCGAACGACAGAAGTGGTACCAAAACCTGACAGTTCCATAATAAGCATTTCAAAGGAGGTCAGTGTCTTATGATGAGATCACTCTTTTCTGGTGTTGCAGGTCTTAAGACCCACCAGACAAAAATGGATGTTATCGGTAACAACATCTCAAACGTTAACACAGTAGCATTCAAGTCCAGCGGAGTTAATTTCGCAGACATCATGTACCAGACCACATCCCGCGCATCAGGCGCTACAGCCACCACCGGTGGTGTAAATGCCAAGCAGATCGGTCTCGGTGTTTCCACAGCATCTACAAAGGTTAAGATCACAAACGGCGGTTCGGCTCAGTCCACCGGCGATGCTCTTGATATCCGCCTTTCGGATGCCAATTCCACCAACTTCTTCATCGTAAACAACGGTAATCAGAACCTCTTCACCAGAGACGGCTCTTTCTATATTGACGGTAACGGCAATCTGGCCATGACCTCTACCGGTTATCTGGTAATGGGCTGGCAGGTCAACCAGGAGACCATGACTATCCAGAAGGATACCGTATCCGCCCTTCGTATCATGGATGCAAAAAACCTTACATCAGCACCTGAGGCTACCAAGGAAGCAACTGCATCCGGACTCATCGATAAAAACGACTCCAACGTAGCTTCGCAGTCAGGATATGTTATGAGCCTGGGTTTTTATGATTCTTTGGGATATGCTTATACTGCTAAGTTTTCGGTAAAGGGCTATGACGTGGATGATACCATGAATGTTACCGGAAAAACCGAAACAACCACGGGAACCGGCGATTCATCAACGTCGACCCTCGCAAAGCTGGATGCCCTGAACACCTACACTATTGAGCTTACTGGTATTTTTGACGCAGATAACAACGATATCCTTGCAAAGTATCTTAACGAAAGTACAGTGGATGCCAACGGCGCAAAATTGACGGGAGATGCATATACCAAGGCATATAATGTGGCTCTCGAGAAGATTTTCGGACTGGACGGTATGAAAGAAACCGAATCCACTTACGCAGCGGACGCTGAAGAAGGACACCTTGGTGGTAAAAAGGCTACGAACTTTGATGTGATATCGGGAGTGACCTATAATGCGGGAGTGTTTACGAAAAAGATTGACGGTGTTTCCTATTCCACAGCAGTCAATCCTACGATAACCGCACAAGGAAAATTGGCGTTTTATCCCGGTGGCGATACTACAGCTACAACTAAGGTTGTAAATGTTAATATTGAGGATGTATTTGCAATATCGCCCATTAAGGCGGATGCCAGTGGAAGCAGAGGTGCTGCCCCAACTGCCGGCACATTTGTTCCCGTAGGGACCAAGGTTACCTATTCCATAGACGGAGGCACACTCCGCGCAGTGGAGGACACAGTCAGTTATTTCCTCAACTTCAATCATGCAGACGGTAAGTTTGCCAATATAGCAGGCCAGCAGTCGCAGTCTCTCAAGATGAGTGTGCTGGGATCGCAGTTTTCGGATGTCAACATTGACTTCTCTTCAGTCCTGAACTTTGATAACGGCGGCACATCCACCATGGGCCTGGACAGAGGATCCCTTGAAAATGCATCCGTTGGTGCAGGTAAAAAGCTGGGTGCCATGACAGGACTTTCCGTACAGCAGAACGGCGAAGTATACGGCTCATACGACAATGGTAATACAGTTCTCCTTGGTCAGATAGCAGTAGCACAGTTTGCCAATGCTTCCGGTCTCGAGAGTCTCGGAAACAACTGCTACAACACCACACTTAACTCCGGTGATTTCGACGGCATCGGTGTGGATGTCACAGCAGACGGCGGCAAGATGAACACAGGTCAGCTGGAGATGTCAAATGTAGACCTCTCTCAGGAGTTTACCGATATGATCACCACTCAGCGTGGTTTCCAGGCCAATTCCCGTATCATCTCCGTATCCGATACGATGCTTGAAGAACTGACAAACCTGAAGAGATAATAATTGACATTTAGAAAAATAGAGTGTATTATTGATGTGTCGAAAGGCAAAGGATGTAATATGTCTCGCTATGTGCAAGGCACCCCGGGTAGTCGCTTACCCGGGGTTTTAATGTGCTTTTGTCCTTCAAAGAGAACTACTCTCCATCAAGCCACTTGCAGATATAGTACGAAACTATGCCTGCTGCGACAGAGATAAAAAAGGATGTAAATATATCCGCCATGTACTCTTACCTCCTTTCTCAAGAGGCGGACGGCTTGAGCAGATTATCATAATGAGTAATCTGATG
>JAILEN010000203.1 GCA_024687655.1 Lachnospiraceae bacterium
CCCGATAGGATGCTCTGTTTGTCATGCTATTTTCAAGGAACTGATTGCCGGGAATAAGTCCCGACCACTATTCAAATCGCATTTCTGCGTTTGGATCAAAAAACATCATTTTCTACTTGACTTCTAATAGTTAGTCTTTCATGATCCCTGAAATCAATGCATCTACGCCATATTCGAAGCTCTCATCCAAAGAGATTTTATCTCCAAAACTACCATGTAACTCCAGCATAGAAAATCCTTCCACAAAGCCTCGCAGGCTACGCAATACGTGCATTTTGTTGACCTCGCTGAACTCAAGAGGATCCAAAATAGAATATAATGATGATACCACCCCTTTTGTCATTTCATGGTTCAGTTCGGAAGTATAGGAATTGTGCCAGCATATTGCCTCAAAAACGCCGGGATGCTCATGAGCGAATTCCCGCAAGGCATAACACATGGCTTTTAGTCCCTCTTCCCGTGACTTTCCTACGGCTGATTTAGCAATCTTTATGTCAATAAAATTCCAGCCATATACCATGATGGCATCTTTTATTTCAACCAAACCGCCTTGAAAATGCTTGTATAAAGATGGCGGCTTTATGCCTAGTCTGTCAGCGATAGCTTTTATGGAAAGATTCATAAAACCATCTTTATCTATCATTTCAACACACACATCAATGATTTCTTGTTTCCTGGACATTTTTCTCCCCGCTAATTGCCTTAGGTCTTTGGCTAATATTATTAGCCATTAGATTAACACAGTTTCTATACATTGTCAAATCAAATGTCTTTGTTAGACAAGAAAAAGCCTGGGAATCGTTTATGACTCCCAAGTCCTTATATAATGATCATTATTAACTCGATATTTCCATATACAGATCTTCGTTCCAAAAAATGGGCAGGACCGGAAACCCCATAGATCCGCTCACATACCGGAGAAATACGGTGAATCTTCTACTCTGGGCCTCGGAGCGCCCTCTGGTATAAAATCCTCAAAGTAAATCTTCTGATCTACAAACCATTTTTCACTATCCACATGGCAACTATATCCCATGCCATTGGGACACAGGAGAAATTCTGCCCTTGACTGGTCGGTTTCCAGGCATACCCTAAATAAAGTATCCATTATGTCGCCATGTATAAAAATGGCGGCCTTGGTGGCACCTTTATTGGTACATTCACTTATTACACGAGTCATCCCGGCTCTAATCCTGAATGATGCCTCAAGGTAACTCTCGCCCTCGGGATATATAGCCGCCGGATCCTTGGCGATATATCTTTCCTTACCTACTGCCTCGTCCAAAACGGCAATGGGTTCATTATCAACCGTACCGTAATCAACTTCCCATAAATGATCGTATACTATGGGTTCCCTGTCAGGATAGTACACTCCTGCTGTAGTTATGCACCTTTTTGCCGGAGAAGAAAAAACCAGCTGCACATCCGGGAAATCATAGTTATGCCGGATATCCTTAAGTCTTGCCAGGCCCTCTTCGCTCACAGGCACATCAGTCCTGCCTGCGCACAACCCTTGTGCGTTGCTTTCAGTTTCTCCGTGTCGATAAAAATAAAGTGTTATCTTACTCATAATTCTCCGTTTCCTTACTTCTTTCGTATACCGGACTCAAAGAAGCTGACAGTGATATCCCCATTCGCCTATGAAATCGACACAACACTGTATCCAAGATCTGTTATTACTTTTTTGATCTCCTCATCCGATATGTCCCTTCCGAGCTTTACCACCGCATGATTCCTTGATCCTATAACTTTTGCATTTATGCCGTCAATGGAGTTCAGCTCATTTTGCACCCTCATATAACAGTTGGCGCATTTCATGCCCTCGATGGTAATAGTCTTTTTTGCTATCACGTTTTTAATCCTCTTTGGCTTTACTGCTTTAGGAGCAGATCCTCCCCCACAGCATCCACCCTCTCCCTTAAAATGCGGGATTGAATTTTTGATCGCAAAAAATAGAAGCACCGCAATTATTATTACGATCACAATATTTGAAACGTTTGATCCCATGGCTGTTCCCTCCAAGATCAGCTACACTTTCCTGATATAAAAATCACATAGCTCGGCCCCATTGCCAAGGGTCCCTTTTCTCCTAAACTCTATTCCCGGAAGGTTCCCATATACCCTGTTATCATTCGCACAGAAAACCTTCGTTAGCTCCGGACATCCAAGCTCCGTGAAATATTTGCAATACGGACAAGAGACGATATCCATTTTATACTCGCCTTTTGGATTGTCATAGAAGATATTTTCAAAACCGCTATTTGAACCAAACTTCTTTTTGGTAATAGAATCCCACGCTTTTATAAAAAGGCTTTTCATTCCCGGTATTCTCATAAGAGATGCCAGTTTTTTTCCTGCTTCACCGGACGCCTTTATTGCAGCATTTTCTATTATTCTAAATGCTATTTCCTCGCCTGCCCGTTCCTTTATAGTCAGATATACGGCGCCTGAAGGAAAAATGAAATAATCCGTGTGGGCGTGCACCCCTTCGGGAAGGGATTCATATTTCTTATGGATCTCTGAAAGCCTTCTTTTTGACTGTTCCCAAAGGATATTGCTTTCTTCATATCCAAGGACAGTATCCATTTCTGCCTTTATAAAAGCCTTCTTTTTCATTATCTGTTCAGCACTATTACCCATCACTTAGCCTCCAAAAAAGCAACCATTCTCTTAGCATATTCCTCCGGATGTTCATGCAGCATCTGCCCGTGGCCCATGTTATCATATACCACCGTTTCCATCTGAGGCAGATACTCTTTTAACAGCCTCGCACTCTTCACCGGATATGGTTCGTTGCTGCCGTGCCAGAACTCCACCGAACCAGGATAATCCCCTAGGCCTTCTTTAACCATATAAGTATAACATGAGAGGCCCGCATTTCCTATAGATTTTAATGACACCCCCTTATACAAAGTGTCAACAATGCCACTGTTTCCTTTTCCCATAATGCTTTCCACAAGGCCTTTGGGAATATGTATCCCCTGTTTTATACACCAGATCGAACCCTGGAACAAAAGCTTGAACGGATATGTCATAAGCCCCATTTTGATCACGAAGGCAGCATCAAGGATCGTTTTTTCCACTTCCATAACTCCTCTGCTGATGATCTCCGTGGCTATCGTGCCGCCAAGCGAAAATCCAAGAAGTCCATATAGCCCGCCATCGAGACTTTCTTTGACATATTTTTCAAGCTTTTCAGCCGCATCGGATACAGATGCGAACACCCCAGGCTCCTCTTTTGAATGACCATCAAGTTCGCAAACGATCACGTAATAGTCTGTGAGATAAGGCAAAATCGGATCAAAAAGGTCGGATGTGTTTGCCATGCCATGTATCAGCATTATCGGTTTATTAGTTTTTTCACCATGCGTAATAAATCTCATTTCTTCTCCGGATCAAATCTCAATCTGTAATCACAACACTCTGCCCCTTCCGACACCGCAGTCGTCCTCTCGTATCGTATGTATTTGAACCCCTTCATGTATTCTTTGTCCATGTCGCAGATACACATAACAGCACCTTCAGCGTCATATTGTTTCGCAAGTTCATGATACGGACAGGATAATATATCCACACCGTACATATCCGGCGGCTCGCTCACGATCCTGCGCCTATACCCCTTTTGAGGGCTGCTGTTTCTCTCCATCGTAGGCCCGACCTTTTTCCATATGCTCTTTGAGGCGCCGGGTAAAGATGTAAAGAAATGTACAATCCCTGCAAATTTTTTTCCCATGGATGCACCATATTCCCCCAGCATCCTTCTGGCATCAAGACTTCGGGAATCAAGAGCCTTGAATAAAGCAACCGCCGGCATAACCATAAACCCTTTATGATTTCTTATGTCTGGCGAAGCAGACAGCAGTTTCTCGTAAATTCCCAGAGCCTCTCGCCAAATGGCGTCTGCATCTTCTCTTCCCACTTCATTCACGAGTTTTTTCTTAAAGCCCTTATAATACCAGTTGCTGGCAAATCTTACCATGTCATTTTACCCTTTCAAGTCGTATGTTCCTGGCAAAATACTCGGTATCATCATCCTGGCTGTGTCGTCCTTTGTCAACAGCCCCGTCATGCTGTACAAACTGATTGCTATGGTTGATGAATTATGAAGAAGCGCTCCAGTGGCAGGTGGTATGATACCAAGCACCCCAAGCAATATCAACAGTCCGTTGAATGAAATTATTGTACGATAGTTCCTTTCAATGCGCTCCTGCAGCCTGTCACTTAGGATCTTTAATACAACCAGCTCCTTCAGGTCATCCGCCGTGATAGTAATATCCGCCACTTCCCTCGCAATCGCAGCTCCGGTTGAAACAGCTATACCACAATCCGCCTCCGAAAGTGCCGGTGAATCATTTACGCCGTCTCCTATCATAACTACAGTCCGCCCCTCATCATGCTCCTGCCTTATAAACCGAGCTTTATCATCGGGCAAAACTTCAGAATGATACTCGTCCACGCCAACCTCCGCAGCTATGGCTTTAGCAGTCCTTTCGCTGTCGCCAGTCATCATCACAAGCTTATCTATCCCGAGCCTGTGAAGGTCATCAAGTATTTCAGAGGCATTTTCGCGTAGGGGATCCTCAATAAGTATTACCGCTGATAACACACCACCGATCGCAAGATAAAGATGTGAGTAGTGATCCGGTAATGCATCAAAACGCGTTTTATCTTCTTTTTTTACTACACATCCTTCATCCTCAAAAACAAAATGATAGCTTCCTATCACTGCCTTTTTACCATCGATAGAGCTTGAAATACCATGCGCAACAATATATTCGACCTTGCTGTGTTTTTCCTCATGGTCTATACCCCTGCTCTTCGCCTCCTCAACTACGGCATTTGCTATGCTGTGAGGATAGTGCTCCTCCAGGCATGCAGCAAGCCTAAGCATTTCTATTTCATCCTCATTATTAAAGGTAACTACATCATATACATGTGGTCTGCTGTGAGTCAACGTGCCGGTCTTGTCAAAAACGAAGGTGTCAGCGTTGGCTAATATTTCTAAAAACTTTCCGCCTTTTACAGTAATCCCATGTTTTGATGCCTCGCGCATGGCAGAAAGGACGGATATCGGCATCGCCAACTTGAGGGCACATGAAAAGTCCACCATAAGCAGCGACAGCGCCTTGGTCACATTTCTGGTCAGAAGATATGTTATTCCGGATCCAAGAAACATATACGGCACCAGCGAGTCCGCCAGATGCATTGCCCGGGTCTCGGTGTCGCTTTTAAGCTTTTCGGACTCCTCTATCATCTTAACGATCCGATCATATCGTCCTGTGCCCGCACTTTTTTCGACAATTATCTCGATCTCGCCCTCGTCAATGACAGTTCCGGCATATACCATGCTGCCATTTCGTTTTGCCACAGGCAGTGACTCCCCTGTGAGAGATGCCTGGTTTACCATCGCCTCTCCCGCACACACCTTACCGTCCAGGGGTATCATTCCTCCGGTACGTACTACCACAACATCATCCGGTTTCACATTGGCCACCCGTACCAGAACCTCTTCTCCGCTTTCGGTTTTAAGCCATACATTATCTACATTCAGGCTCATTGTGCGTGCCAGATCATCAACTGACTTTTTATGGGTCCATTCGTCCAGGATATCTCCTATACGCAACATAAACATCACCACTGAAGCGGTATCAAAATCACCTCTTAAAAGCGACGCTCCGATAGCCGTCGCATCCAGCACGGAAACCTCGATCTTCCCCGAAAGAAGACATTTGATGCCACGCACCAGATACTCTATGGAATTATAGATTGATATAACATGCCTTATGGGCGGTGGAACCAAAAGACGCTTTAGCCCCCGCCTGACCACCGTCATCACGATTTTTTCCGAGTACTCATGTGCCAGTTCTCTGGAGGTATGGTTTACCTCCATGTCTGAAAGACATGGCATGTCGAATGAGAATCCAGACAAAACGGATATTACTTTATCGCGATCTTCCCTGTATATAACGACAATATCTCCCGTTCGGTCATACACCTTTGCCTCATCTATGCCGCTGACCGACAGGAGATATTCTTCGAGAAGATCCGCCTGTTCCATCGTAGGTTTTTTGCCTGCAATGTGTACCCGTATTCTATTACGGGATTCGTGGAGAATCTTACATTTCATATATCTTCACCTTAACTGTTCTTTTTTGCGCGTCCGGCTCCCCTTGTTGTAGACTTTGAAGCTGTAGCGCTCTTTTTTGCAGTACTTCTTTTGGCAGCGGTCTTTTTTTCCGCAGCCTCTTCCTTTTCAGTTTTGTCGCTTGTATCCTCTATTATCTCTTCCTTTTCAGCATCTTTCTCTTTGTCGCGTTCATCCTTCATGTCCTTTGCATCAGCATAAACATCATCCCAGTTTTCACGCAATGTATCTGCCGTCTCCATCACGCAATCCTTCGCGTCAAGGCCATACGATATTACTTTAGAATAAACTTTTTTTGCCTCTTTACTGCCGAAAATATCCTTTCCTTTTGCTCCGACTAACAGTCCTCCCAAAAACCATCCAATACCTAACATCTTTCACTCCTCCTTATCATAAATACTTCGCCGGTTAGGATAAGCTAACCATATGTATTATAGTTAGGTAGGTCTAACCTGTCAAGCGTCTCTCCCCCATATATGCAATAATCCTCCACTTAATCATGTATGCTCCTCATTTTCTTCCAACCAATAATGTTGATCCCGACAGTTCCATCCATAAAGCCTCAAAGCGGCTCATAAACATACCGTCTGTGGTATCAATGAGTTTTACCTCTTCGTATCCCATATCCTTAAGCTTTCCGGCAAACTCCTCCATATCCCCATACCTTGCTTTTGACATGATATCGTGTATCGCAAAGGTTCCGCCTTTTTTCAAAGTTCTTAAGGTCTCCAATAATATATCCTGCCTGTTTCGACTTGGTATATTGTGATAAACATAATTGCTGGTCACAGCATCAAAAACCTCATCATCAAAGTCAAGCTTTGTCGCATCACCCTGCACAAAGGATACATTGCTTACCCCTTCGGCCCTGGCATTGTTCTCACAAAGATCCTTGCTGAAGGATGCATATTCCTTTCCCCATCTGTCTATGCCGACCAGCTGCGCTTTTGGATTCCTCTTTGCACAGACAATGGTAAGGGCTCCGCTGCCACAGCCCACATCAAGCCCCCTGCCGCCATCAGGAATGTCTACATAAGCAGCAATCCCTTCTATGATCTGCCGTGACAGTTGACGATTTCCATTGTATGAAAAAGCCCTGTACATGAAGATCATCCACAATGTAACTATGGCAAAAAGGATCGTTATAACTAAAAACACTTTACCTGCCATGGTGGATATCCCAATAACCATAAGAAGCATCAGAGATATCAATCCCCCTATGCCTGTTCCTATAACCATACCCTTTGGCATCCAGTTTTTATAATCTGCTTTCATATCTATCTCTGCCCTGCCTTTCATATACTTCATTGACAATATCCTGAAACCTACCTACTCACACGCATCTTCTATACATCTTGCAAACCTCTCCGGATTAAAAGGCGCCAGCCCACCGTGACCAACATCGGCCATTTCCTTAATCGTCACATGCGGAAACACTCTTTTTACATAAGCAATGTCGCCTTTCCGATCCTTTATTTCCTTATCCGCAACCCAGTATTCAACATTCTTGCAATCAGTATGAATATCCTCCGGCATCGAATAATTGTTACATGATTCAAAGGTGTTCCATATTGTCTTGGCGCTGATCATGTTAAGGACTTTTGCCGCATACTCTACATCTTCTTTAGACAACTCATCTGTAGAAAATGCTTTTTCCAAAAGCTTTGCTCCACCGAGCTTTCCGCTGCAGATCAAAAGAAAGTCCTTTACAGCAATTAACCTTGTGGCGAGCCACGGTAGCTGGTAGGGAGTAATCCCTCCATCAATGACCGCATTTTTGATCCTGATTTTGTTATTTGCCAGCATTCGGATAACAATGCTTCCTCCCATGGAGCATCCATACAGGCATTCCACATGATTAAGATTGCTGCCGATAAGCCACTTTTCCAGTTCTGACGAGATCTCTTCGACGCTTGTAAAATCACTCTTAACATCCGGATCATATCCGGGAAGAGCAGGGATGATCAAATGATACTTACCCTCCATGAGAGGTATGACGTATTCAAAGTAATCCCACATCACAATCGATGGATGTATCAGCACTATTACCTTTTCATTTTCTTTACCAAATTCGTGTATAGTCATTGCTTGTTCCTGGATAATCTTTAAAACATATATATCAGCAAGCCGACCAGAGACGCCGGTATCAGAGCAAACACAAGCCCGGGGAAGATAGCCCCTTTCAGATGAAACCACTTCTGATGATATGTCTTATCCATATGCTCTGTGCCTTTCAGCCTGAACATCTTGAGATTTGCAAATAAAACCCAATCCAAAATGAACGTGTCATACGCTCCTATCCACACCATAAGCCCAAAGGCAATTCCGAACCCCTGCCAAAAGGTCTCGGCTCCTGCTATCTTTGCGCATACAAACAGTATCATTGTAAATATCAATATCCCACAGGCCTTAGCTAAAATCACTTTTTTTGACTTATACGAGACGTCTATTCTTTCGTGGGTTTTAAAGTACTCCTCTTGGATGTCCGGCGGATAATTGTGTATGCACGCAGCGCTATACATCCTTTCACCATGAAATGACACAAAGAGAATAGTCGTAAAAACTGCTGCAAATACTATTGCTTCGATCACAAATACATACCAGACCATTTTTCTAACTCCTCTCACACCGGCATTTCCATAAAGTCATCTATGGTTTATCCTACCACTTGAACACGGCGATCCTGTTGTTGATGTTTTTGCCTACGATTGCGAACAGCTTTCCTCGTATGGAGTATTTCTTCATTTCCTCGTTGTAGCTTCTTTCGGAGATATAGCTAAGGCGAGGCTCCAGTTCAAGATATTCCTTTCCCGATTTAGTGCCCCAGCCAAAAGTTGCATTGGTATTCTTTACAGCATCATGATGTTTGCTGTTTTTTTCCATGAAAGGAGAATGCAGCTCGGCGATCAGATATCCGTGTGGGAAGCTGTCACATAGCATGTTCAGACAGGTTTTTACCTGCTCCTTTGAAAAGTATTCAAGCACACCCTCCATGACAACGATTGTCATATCACTTTTCGGGAGATTTTTAGTCCATTCCCCTTCGAGTGCACTGCCGTCAAGCATGGTACATCGCTCTCTGTCCTCATAGACCTTGCGTCTGACGGCGATCTGATCCGGCAGATCCACGTCAAACCACGTGATCTTTCCGTTATCGACCTGTGAAAACTTATCATCAAAACCACATCCGAGATTGACGCACAGCGCATCCGGATACTTGTCGATAAGATTTTTTAATTCTTCCCGATACATGATGGTCCTTGCAACTACACCTTCATGCGATAAAAACGGATCAAATTTGCTTACATCCACTCCCAAGGTGTCAATTATCTCTTTTGCCTTGTAATCCTTGATCCTGGCATTTGGCCTTACCGTCTCACTCGCCTTGATAGCAAGCGGAATAAGTGCCGTTTCCTGAACATCTCCAAATTTCAAATCCATATCTTCTCTCCCTTCTTTTACTGCTCCTTTAAAAGATAGTCGTTTCCTCCCCGTACCCAGGCGCCAAAACCAGTATATTCATATCATTTCACCTTACCATGCATTATGGCGCATTTAGTTAGGTTCACCTAACCCATAATATCACAAACCTGTTTTTTTGCAATAGGTTTATATTTACCTGACTTAATGGGAGTGCCGCGTAGCTGATACCTAAAGATTCCATCGATAACAAAAGCTCCCGAAAGCAGATGCCTTCGGGAGCTTTGTATTATTTTATTCTTTTAAACTTCACCGTGCTTGCGATGCCGGAGCGTTTGATCCGTTTTACCATCTTCTTGTATTTCTTCTTGCTTACCTTGATGGATATCACCGCATTCTTATTGATGCCCATAAAGGCTTTCTTACCTACATAGGTCACATTGCCCTTTATGACAATAGACTTAAGCTTTTTGTCATTTGCAAAGGCCTTTTTGCCTATGGCTTTTATATTCTTGCCCAGTATGACCTTGGTGACCTTCTTGTTGTTTTTAAGGAAACCGGCCTTTACCCTGGTAACCTTATAGTTAACCCCATTTGCCTTGACCTTGTCCGGGACGACAACAGTCTTTTCATCGGTCTCCACGGATTCCAAAGCGATCGAATTGTATGAAAGCCTTATGTAATTATAGACGGATTTCGTCTTGCCTTTCGCGTCTATATTCGTCACGCTAATGAGCACTTCCCCGGTATCCGTCATGGTCGTAATAGTCGTGACCGTCTTAGAGCCGTCCTTGTTAATCTTGGTCTCGGACTTTTGGGTTTTATTGGACTTGGAGGCAGCGCTTCCTATGGACGAACCTTTGCTGCTTCCACCACTGCTGTCTGAGCTCCACTTTGCCTTTAATGTGATGTTTTCGATCACCGGAGTGGAGAAATTGTACTCCACGTCATTTTTCATCCAATAACTGAAGGTGTATCCCGCCTTGGTAGGATCTGCAGGCTTTTGTGCACACTCACCCTCGTTTATCCTCTGAGCCGCTACTGCACTTCCGCCATCACTGTCAAAGGTGACTGTATAGGTCTCTCCATCCGTCACGGAAAGGGTCTGTGAAAAGTCATTTGCCAGCGCCTTGTCATTGTATGCTTTGACCCCTTTTCTTACCCTGACAGTATATTGCTTTGTCCTGTCAAAAATCTCTCCGCTGGCAGGAGCCAGTACTACCGTTCTGGCATAATACTTACTCGAGTTCTCCGGATCCACATCCCGGTCAGGCAGTATTATATTGCATGGTATGACATTGCCCGCAGGGTCAGATATGGTAACGTTTTCACTTGTCAGGTCTGTATCCTTCATATAAAGGCTGAACTCTATTATTGCCCTGCCCGGATGTACCACAGCCCGTGCCACCGTAGGTGCGGCATTGGATCTGAGGGGGATATTGATACCCAGCTGGATCGGCATTACCGGAAGCCATCCGGCTGTGGAACCATCAGATTTGTTCGCATTAGGATGATTCTCACTGGTATTATTTGATAGGTCGGTTCTGTTATCCGGCCTGGTTATCCTTACCTGCCACTCACCCTCGGGAACGAACCACTGATACTGACCGGAAGCGTTTGTATACTGCGGGTTGATCTGCCCATAATTTTCCGCATCCCACAGTGTCACTGTACCACCGTTTCCACGCTGATATAGCTCCGCCTTGGCTCCCTGCACGGGATTTGATAAAACTGCCTCGTACACGATACCCTCGGGGTCGTGAGTTGCACGGGCGCTGCCGCTGCAGGTTCCGATACCACCGCCGCCGCCTATGGTTACGTTATTTTCTATTCCCATGATCTCCAAAGCATAGTCCAGTCTCACCAGTGTTTTTAACAGCTCTTTTTCAGCATCACTCAGTTTGCCGCTTAAGTACAACTGTAATAACTTATTGGCTATTCCAAAAGCACCTTTGGTTATGCTGACTCCAAAGTACTCTTCAAAAGCAGTTTCAAGCCCTTCAATTGATTCAGCTCCTATCATGTCGCTAATCTTTGTGGCCTTTTTAAGCTTTGAAGATATGTCCATCAACTTCTCTAAAAGACTTCCGCATACATATCCCATATCAGCATTGCCGGATGCGGTAGAGATATTATCCATCCTGTAAGCGCAATCTTCTAAAATCGCCCTCGCCTCCGGCGAGATGTTGCCCTGTGCAAGCAGGTCATCGATCCTCTGCCTCATGCTGCGGTTTTCGTTATACTGATTCTGGCGCTCATTTTTATTAGTTCCGATATTAAAGTAATTGAGCATCTCCTTTTTCTTGTTGATATACTGGTAATCCGCTCGGCCCTCGAGATTACCCGAGTATTTCTGATAGGCCTTCTTCAGTCTGGTATTCATGTTGTTGACCAAAGCTGCGACCCCATCATTAAACTGAGGCAGACCATTCGGGCCGTTACCCGTAAGCATAGGCGCTCCCTTATAAGTATTCTCAAGCAACATGGGTGACGCCATGATTCCCATGTTAAAGGAATTTATGCTTGCCTCAGTGTTAATTAGCCCGCTCTCATTACCGTGCAGATATATATCCTGCTTTATCAGCGTACCATCCGGATCATTTTCAGTAGGAATGATCACTGCCCAGGAGGTAAACCTGTTGCCATTTTCAGTATACACTGCCCTGACACGCATCTCTCGTCCGTCTGCAAGTATGGCTGATTTATAGTCATTGCCCCAGCTGTTGTAGTCAACTTCGGTGGCCTTGCCAAAGCTATAGCCGCAGTATGCCAAAAGCTTGTCTACAGATTCCTCTGATCCATCAATTTCAAAGTTTATTGGACCAAAAGGCTATAGGTCCTTGAACACATCAGCACATGCATCCAGCTCCATCCTAAGCTCGGTACGGATCCTCTCGATAGCAGCATCCTCAGTACCTGTAGACAACTCTGTAGCAATATTGCTACTAAGCTCACCCACAGTAGTATTTACACCTGATGCCGGATTTATGACCACAGTGTTATCCGTGATCTCTATCTCATTGGTCCCAGCCCATGCCAGTCCACTATCATTATAATTTGCTGTGTGCATTTCTGTAGGCTCTTTGGACCGTATCCCTATAGACCAATTAGTGAAAAGGAATTTCTCCCCAGAGATGGTGGCTGCAAATGAGTTAGTGTTTTCAACCCTTTCCATAAGAGCAGGACGTATCACACCGTCCTGTCCGGTTACATAGAGAACAAGACCAATCTCATCCATAATCGTATCAGCACTCTCCATTGTAGCTGTAAAGGTATAACCGTATATATTGCCCTTGCTTAATGACCAGTAATACTGTGTCATGGCAGGTCCTCTTGATCCTGTGGATGGATCATAGTCCATCAGGGTGACGGAATCACCATTCTGACTATTCCTCTCATCATCTGAATATCCTGCCACATCAGCCCGGGTCAGTACCGCAGGAGTAAAATTATTTTTTGAAACACATTCCATTTCGGTGGTGGCGGACGCTATCTTATCATTACCTATTGTAGTTTCCGCCCTTAACTCATGTGTACTGTAAAGTGTCCAGGCTCGATCCTTATCTCTGAAATCACCGGTATTTGCTGTACCAATACTATTTTGGTTCATTTTAAAGCTAAAGGAGGCTATTCCAATACCATTCGCAATAGTAGTTGCGATAGGTAGGTCATCCATATAAAGCGTCACATTCTTGTTCGGAATGGTATACAGCCAGACACCGTTGTAATTATCAGTACCTGAACCATTGTCAGAAGCCCTCAGATAATCGGAAGTAAAGCTGAGTGCACTCGACTTGGCAGATACAGACAGAGTCATGCTACCCAGATCCGCTTTTTGAACCTCATTTCCTCTGCTGTTAAGGAGTGCGCCCTTGGCGGTAATAGGATAATCGCCGCCATTAGGACTTTTCACGTAAAAGTATATGATACCGCTTGCCTTTTCTGTATATAGTGTAAACCCGTTGATAAAGTTACCGGCCGCCGCATATGTTGCACTCACCCTGCTATCCGTCAGGACACCATCGCAATACAGGTTTATATATTTATCACTTACCGGATCCGCAGTTCTCGGGTGTTTGTTTTGCTCACCTTAGAGTAAAGTTTTAGTCAGTTGATAAGAAAATAAAAAGAGAGTAACCAAGTTTTTAGGTATAATAAAAAAAACAAAACAAATACTTAAAAGGAGGCTACTCTCATGGATAGTGTAACACTACTGGAAAGATTTTGGA